>JABMQA010000846.1 GCA_013203545.1 Bacteroidota bacterium | reverse complement strand
GTATATTTCAAATATTTCATTTGGCTACAACTGGCGGGCAAAGGAGTTTATTTCACATAGCCTGATCCCCATTGAGGTAAACTCTGTATCGATTTTTCCCGATACCGCTTTTATTAAAAAAATAGATGCCCTGAATGATCCCCGGCTCAAAAACCAATATACCGATCACTTTATCATGGCCCTGAAATACAATTACATTTTTAATAACCAGGAGCGAAACAAGGTTGAGAATTTTATCTTTTTCAGATGGAATTTTGAGTCGGCAGGAAATGCTTTGGGATTGGTAAACGCATTGGGAAACACATCAAAAAACGAAGATGGCAAATACACCGTATGGAGCATTCCCTATGCGCAGTATTTAAGGAGTGATGTGGATTTCAGGTATTATTTTGCACTTGATGAGGAGAATACACTGGTCTATCGAAATTTATTCGGGCTTGGCATTCCGTATGGCAATTCGGTGGTTTTACCTTTCGAAAAGGGTTTTTATGCCGGCGGGGCCAGTGATATGAGAGGGTGGCAGTACAGATCCCTCGGACCCGGATCGTACAAGGACACCTCCGGCGTTTATTTCGAAAAAATGGGTGACCTCATACTGGAGGCGAACCTCGAGTACCGGTTTCCGGTCTATAGTTTTCTGAAGGGTGCACTTTTTGCCGATTTTGGAAATATCTGGTTGTTAAATCACAGCGAAAGCTTCCCCGGCGGACGGTTTGAATTTAAGGATATTCTCAGCGAAATGGCCATTGACGCAGGAATTGGTTTCCGGCTTGATTTCAACTTTTTTATCTTCAGGATTGATGGTGCGGCGCCTATCCGGAATCCTGCCTATCCCGCTGGTAACCGCTGGCGGATCAGTTCGCTTAACCTCACAGATGTAATTTGGAATTTCGGGATTGGTTATCCGTTCTGATGCTGGTTGAAATTGAGTTTACCGGGCGCGCATTATATTGCCTTTGCTGCTTTGTGACCATCCCCATCCCGATCCTTTTTCGCAATATCAGTAAGCACGTCCCGGTTGGTAACTTTATTAGTTGCAACTATGCGGGCAAATGAATTTTTTGCATTTTTTGCAATATCAGCAAGTACTTGCGGGTCGCTTACTTTTTTTATTGCTACCCTGCAAATGTACCAGTCCTTATCATTTTTCGCAATATCAATAAGGCATTTTTGGTCGCTTACTTTTTTTATTGCCGCTTCGCGAACCATCCAACTCACATCATTTTTCGCCACCTTTTTAAGGGTTTTTTGGTTGCTTACTTCCTCTATTGCTGCTATGCGCTCCCACAGATCCGGATGTTTCCACTTTGGCCTGAAAAAATCTATTAATGCCATGGTACCTGATTTATGAATTGATACTGTTTGTGTTTGAATTAGACTTAACCGTAAAAATAAGATTATTTTTTGGTTACTTTATATTTATCTGTCATTTCTTTCATTATTAGCAATTAATGGTCATGATTATGTTCGATCAATGTTTAAACCCTATCTTCGCACCATGGAAACAGAAAAAACTGAAAACCTTATTTTTCAGCATTTTCCTTTCAAACCAACACAGGGTCAGCGGATTTTGATCCTTGCCCTGGCTGAGTTTATCTGTAACAGACAGCCCCAGGAGGCCTTTCTTTTCAAAGGTTATGCCGGCACCGGTAAAACCACCATTTTAAGTGCACTTGTAAAAGCAATGCAGGCTGTTGGTGTCGGAACCGTGCTCCTGGCCCCAACCGGACGGGCGGCAAAGGTGTTGGCTTCCTATTCGGGAAGGCAGGCATTTACCATTCATAAAAAAATATACCAGCCCCGCACACGAAGTGATGGAAACTTCTTTATGCACCGGCTGGCCAATTTCCATAAAAACACCATTTTTATTGTTGATGAAGCTTCGATGATACCCGGAACAAACAATCAGCAGGAAGCGGGATTTTATACGGATTCCGATCTGCTAACTGATCTGATCGAATATGTTTATTCAGGGAAAAATTGTAGCCTGATCCTGATCGGTGATGTGGCACAGCTCCCACCCGTTGGATTGGACATTTCGCCGGCCCTCGATGCAGCCTATCTTAAATCGGCGTATTCCTTGTCTGTACGAACACTTGAGCTGAAGGAGGTTATGCGCCAGTCGCTGGAATCAGGAATCCTGGCTAACGCGACCCAGGTACGTGAAAAGATTGCCGAAGGCATTTACAGGTTACCCATTTTGAACAGGAACCTTCAAAAGGATTTCATTTCGATTGGACCTGCCGACCTTGAAGATGCTTTGCTGACAGCGCATTCGATGATGGGCGATGACAAAACCATCGTTATTACCCGGTCAAACAAACGGGCAAACATCTATAACCGTGAGATCAGAAACAGGATTTTATTCCGGGAGGAGGAGCTGTCAGCGGGCGATTACATGATGGTGGTGAAAAACAATTATTTCTGGGTCCCCTCCGATTCACCGGTGGGATTTATTGCCAATGGTGATATCATCGAGATAGAAAAAGTGAGGCGGATAACGGAGATATACAACCTCCGTTTTGCCGATGTGCTGATCAGGCTGGTGGATTATCCCGATCATCCCGAACTGGAGGTAAAGCTGTTGTTGGATACGATCACTTCAGAAAGTCCATCGCTCAGCCACCAGCAATACAAAACGTTTTATGAGGAGGTGATCAAGGATTACGAAGATATTCCCAACAAACGAACCCGTACCGAAAAGGTTAAAAACAATCCATTTTTCAATGCCCTCCAGGTAAAGTTTGCCTATGCACTTACCTGCCACAAAACCCAGGGGGGGCAGTGGGATACCATTTTTATCGATCAGCCTTTTTTAAAAGACAAGCGCATCGATAAAGAATTCCTCCGCTGGCTTTATACCGCCATTACCCGCGCCACTAAGCAGGTTTACCTGATAAATTTCCAGGAAAATTTCTTTTTGGAGTAAAACTCCATTGAAAAAGTGTGGTTTTTTACAAAAAGTCGTACGTAAAAATGTACATTTTTACAAAAAGACGTACGACTTTTTGTATCTTTGTAAAAAAATCACAAACAAATGATCCGGTTTAAAACAGAACAATTGCTGAAATGGAAAGGCAGCACCAACCGAAAACCTTTGTTAATAAGGGGAGCAAGACAGGTAGGTAAGACATGGCTAATGAAAGAATTTGGCAAAAAGCATTTTGCTCAATCTGTTTACATCAATTTCGAGAAAAACAAACGACTCAGGACTTTGTTTGATGAGGATTTCAATGTCAGCAGAATAATTTTAGCCTTACAAATTGAAACCGGAGTCACCATTCGTGCAATAGATACACTACTGATATTTGATGAAATTCAAGCTGTTCCGGAAGCCATCACAGCATTAAAGTATTTTTATGAAGATGCTCCGGAATACAATCTTATTGCTGCCGGCTCTTTACTTGGTGTGGCACTTCATTCAAATTTTTCATTTCCTGTAGGTAAAATTGAGTTCATGGACCTATACCCTTTGACTTTTATTGAGTTTCTGGCGGCAACAGGAGATAGTAGCCTCATTGATCTGTTAAGCAGTAGGGATTGGAAATTAATAAACACTTTCAAAACGAAATATATTGAACGATTGCGGCAATATTACTATATCGGCGGGATGCCGGAAGTGGTAAGCCAATTTTGTATGAATGCCAATTATAAGGAAGCCCGTCAACTACAGAAACAAATTTTGGCTTCATACGATCAGGATTATTCAAAACATGTTCCGACATCAGTAGTGCCCCGGATACGTATGGTTTGGAATTCAGTCCCGGGGCAACTGGCAAAAGAAAACCGTAAGTTTATTTATGGTCTTATAAAGGAAGGGTCACGGGCAAAAGAATATGAAATAGCATTGTCATGGTTGGTAGATTGTGGGCTGGCTTATAAGATACACAGGGTGTCGAAGCCGGGCATGCCATTAAAAGCCTATGAAGACCTGAGTTCATTTAAACTTTTTATGGTAGATGTGGGACTTCTGGCTGCAATGGGAGATATTGATGCAAAAACATTACTCAATGGCAATGCTATATTTACTGAATTTAAAGGTGCACCAACTGAGCAATATGTTTTGCAGCAGTTGATCGGATCAGAAAAATATGCTATTTTTTACTGGTCGGCACAGCGATCAAATGCAGAGGTTGATTTTGTAGTGCAATATAATGAATGGAATATACCAATAGAGGTAAAAGCAGAAGAAAACTTACAGGCAAAGAGTTTGAAGGTTTATTATGATAAGTTTACCCCGAATATTGCCATACGAACATCTATGTCAGATTACCGAAGGCGTGACTGGTTGATAAATTTACCACTTTATGCGATAAGCGAATTGGCCGCTGTGGCAGGAAACATTGGCTAATTTGACCGGCAAGTAAGGCGGTGGCGTATTTTTATCCTCCAATATTCTTTAATGATAAATCTATTACGTCTGAAGAAGCAACTTTTTTATAATCAATTATTACAGGGTTATTGTCTTCTGAAATTGCTAATGTGTCAATACGCCCCGAGTGTATATTTCCTGTCGAAAATTCAGTCGCTACAAATCTGCTATTGAAAAAAGTCTTTAAATTTTGCTCAACTAAACTTTGTAAGTCCTTCTCCAACTTAAATTCGGTTGGTTTTATTCTGTTTGCCTTCTTGTCTTTTATTTCAAAAATTGCCATAATTTTCTTTTTTGCTTAATATGCCCTACAACCGGTAGCGGCATGCCCCATACGGAAATTTATTGCCTTCATTTGTAATGTCTCAGTATGTTGATTTTGTGCTCATTGTTACAATTTTGCCGTTTCTACCGCATGGGGTATGGCCGTCATGTTGGCACTCGTAATTTATTCAAGATTATAACCAAAAGTAACAACTGTAGTAATTGTATTGACATTTATTTGTCCACCAGAGATTCCGTTTCTTATTGGCCAAACAGCCACTTTATTAAAATCTAAATAATAGTCACAACATAGTCCTAAATGAAATTTGGAGAAATAATATTTCAAACCTACTCCAGTTACTAATCCAAATGAAACCATGTTTAATTCGTTGATATCTTTTATCCCGTCAAAATGTTCACTATAGCTAGTCAAGATATCAACTCTTGGCCCTATGTTGAAAAATGGAAATAAGCTTTCTTTAATTGGATATTTTAGACTAATGACAGTGTTAATTGAAAGGTAATTAAGTGTTGGCTTTGATATAACAAATTGATCAGTCAAAGTACCAGTTGAATCAGTAATTGGAATTTCTCCTTTACCACCTCTATTTAGAAATCCGATATTGCTTGAAAGATTAAAATATTTGCGATCTAGATAATCTATACCAGCAAAAATGGAGAGGCCTACTAGGGTCTCTTTATATGGAGGTTTTAAGTTTATTTTGTCTAATTCCCAGTCAAGTTTTGAAATAGATGTCCCCGCTTGAATCTTAAGAGTTTGTCCATAAGTCAAGGATGTACTAAAAAAACCAATAAAGATCATTACAAAATATTTCATGTGTTTTGGTGTATTATTAGTGCCAACTTACATCTTAAACCCCATTCCCGTCCACATATC
>JABMQA010000845.1 GCA_013203545.1 Bacteroidota bacterium | reverse complement strand
GTTTTCCTGCCTGACTTCAGGCGTACGAGATACGGACCGCTGTTTACCTCCTTTCCGTTTATGTCCGTACCATTCCATTGTATCCGTTGCTCACCGCGTGGAATTTTTTTATTTATCAGTGTTGTAATATCCTTTCCTGTTAGGTCATAAATCGACAGGTTGACATTTTGCTCTTTCTTGTTTTCAAACTCAATGTAAATATTGTGAGTTGCGGGGTTGGGAAATATTTTAAGTTCTTCGGATTGATCTTCATTTTCTTCGATATTGGTTATGATGTCATATTTGGTAAAAAATAGATCGGAAAAAACTTCTGTCCCAACTTCCCATCCCTTACAATACACACAGAAGAGCCTGTTATTATTGAATGTTAGGTTTGGAAATAAAAGGAATAAACCTGTATCGACGTCCTGTCCAATCCAATTATCTTCCTTTTTTTTGTAATGAACCAGGTCTTGGCTTTCAACAGTATATTGCTGTTCAATAATATGCACTTCATTGTTCTGATCAACTTCAATTTGTTGGTATTGCTGATAGGCGCTCACATCTGCAACCAATTCCGGATTGCTCCAAAGGGTCCCTTCTCTCCTTAAGTATTTTGTTTTATCACTGGATGCAGGATAGGTTCGGTAAACACAGTAGGGTTCACCATCATTATTTATTGTAATATCCTTTCCGACTGTAATTGTATCTTCTACCAGCATTTTTGGTTCCGACCAGCTATTGGTACCAATATCAAAAAGATAATATTGTAATCTTTCACCATAGTAATTAAAGGAAGCTGATGAACCGATCCAATGAATTTCTTGATTTGGGCCAAATGCACCTTCTACAGGAAGGAATTTATCTTCTTCGTTACAATACGGACAATAAATTTCACTAAAATTAAAACTAAAATAAAACCTGTAATAAAACTTACCGAAATTATACCAGCCTAAGAGGACCCAATCATTATTGTCTATCAAAATCTTATTGTAATGAGAACCTGGCATTTCTTCCGAAACTAGGATGGGTTCGCTCCACTGGTGCCCGTCGTAAACTATCATGTAAACCATTTTATCTACATGTCCGGTGGCATAATCGTAGGTAACATACAAATTGTTTTTGCTGTCGCAGTCGATGTGTGGCTTCGACATCCAGAGGTCTGTGTTTTGCAGTAGGTCCAGAGGTTCTGTCCATGTTTCGCCATAATCAGCGGAGGAGGTGTACAAGATTTTCCGGTACCAATAGTCTATCATGTAATCCCATACTACGTGGATTACACCATTATGGTCGATCACCATGTCGGGATACATACAGTAGCCACCCATATTGGAAATATTTACAGGCTCGGTCCATTCCTGGGCATTTAGTGGGGCAGCGGCCAACAGAAGGCCCGTGATAACAGCAAGAATTAGTTTTTTCATATCTTGTGGTTTTTAATATTTAGGTTCATTTGTTTGGTACATATCATTATTTTGCAAAATGAATTGAATAGTGAATATCGAATACTGAATGTTGAATATCGAAGTATTGAAATCATTTGGGAAATGTAAGATCGGATTCATATTACTTTCTTTTTGTCTGGTTTGTTTTGATTTTGATTTCTGCTTTGTAATGAATCACTTTAAATTTATTACCTTCCCCCTATTATTAATAGGGAAATCCGCTATTTGTCCCGTTTATTTTTGTTAAATATTTTTAACGGTTTTTTAATTGATTGTTGTAAAACACATTAGGATATATATTTTTAAGAAATTTAAATAAGCTTTTGTTTTAAAAAATTGGCATTCAACAGGCGGAGAGCATGTTTTGTGCCACTATATTTACTTACCACTTTTTTATGGGCGTCGATGTTGCCCAGCCAGGTGGCCAGGTCGCTGTCGTACACCTTTTGGTTGTCGTAACTGTAAAAATAACTGCTTCCGCTGAAGGGATCGGTGCCGCCGTGGCTCATCACCCAAACGAAAAGGAAATCATCGGCGGTGATTGTCGAAGCCAGATCGCTAAAAGTTGTAGAAATGGCATAGTAGGTGGAACTGTCGTCGGTTACAACCGAGTATTGCCCTCCATGCGTG
>JABMQA010000844.1 GCA_013203545.1 Bacteroidota bacterium | reverse complement strand
GGCCAGCGCCCTTTTCAGCCCACGGGCAGTACCTTTCAGGTAACAAAACCCATCCGTGTAATTCGCGAAATTCGATGACTGCCTTTACCAATGGCAAAGCCGGATTTGTGATCCGACTACGAAACAATCTAAAAATATCCGATTTCAATAAATCACATTGTTTCTTTCCGGTTACCATCATCAATAGTTATTTGTTTTAGCAACAGTCTTTGCGAGGAGCCCCGCCTTGCAGGACGATGAAGCCCACTTTGCCGCGAGGAGGGCAAATAGTTGATCCCTGCGCCGGTTGCTAATGTCGTGCAGATGTAAATGCAAAGTTCGGGGTGGTTTGATCGGAGCTGGATTTATGGTGAACCAAAACAAAACAGAAATATTGGAAGAATCGTTTTTTTATTATTTTTGTACAAATAATAGAATAAAATATGTTTAATCAAATTAACATAAACTATCCTGAAAACCTACCTGATGCCCTACAAGTAACTTCTGCACAGTTTGAGACTTATGCAAAAATGGCAATGGCTGTAAAACTTTTCGAAATGAAAAAACTATCATCCGGAATGGCCGCACAGCTTGCAGGTGTCGATAGGGTTTATTTCCTGTTAGATTTACATAAGTATGGTGTAAACATGATTGATCTGGATGATCAAGAACTTGAATCGGATTTGAAAAATGCCTGATAAAATCGAAATTGTAATAATATATTCCCTCAATAAAAAATGCTATTTCTGAAATGAAAAAGAAGGGTATTTATTTATCTGAAAACATAATTGAATTCGCCTGTAATAAAACAAACGAGATATAAAAATTGGTTATCCTAAAACACCACCTGGCGTGGGCGCTCCAGCTAGAATTTATCACCGAATTGAACGAATAAAACCGGTCAATAACCCATTCGTGTAATTCGTGTCATTCGATGACGGTTTTATTTCCATCGTACCTGCATTGTCTCACCTGTAAAATGGTGCATAATACAAAAAAATCCCGGGAATATCTTGTCCCGGGATTGTCTTTATTGAATTGGGCAGCTATTATTTTACCAGCATCTTTCCGGTATGGGTTTCACCATTCATGTGTACATTGTACAAATAAACACCTGTATTTAACTCGGAAACGTCAAATGGGAGGATGTGATTTCCCTGTCCGGCAGTGAGTGGTTCGGCCACCCAGACTTTCTGCCCGAGTAAATTGGAGATATCATAACTGACTTTTGCAGGATTATCAACATACAAACTGACCCTGGTAATATCGCTGCATGGATTCGGGAAGTTTTGTGATACACGAAGATGAGACAGCTGAGTTTCGTTTATCCCGATGGTAAAAGCAATGTCCGCATCTGTGAGAACAAAATTGTCGATATACCAAAACTGAACCGGCTCGATCAGATCTTCGGGGTTCATTTCCTGGTAAACAAAAGGAACAGTATAAGTTCCATCGCCATGGTCGAATACGTACTTTGAACCACAACCCATGTAGGATTGCCACATGGCATTCGTCAGGAATGTAACATTGTTTTTTTCCGAATAGGAGTTGTTGTTTGCATTATATCCGATGCAAAATATGTCGGGGCTGATGTTATCGCCAATTCCGGGAATATCGGTATCGATCCAGGAGAAGAACAGTCTGGTGCCATCCATGGTGGAAGCTGCATACGGCCTGTTGTCTTCGGCCACCGGTGTGCCGCCGGTATATGGAAATTCACCGCGGAAGGTCTTCAGTGTGCAAAGGGTGTCTCCAATCCAGTTTTCGCCGCCATCTAACGAGAAAACGTGCATCAGCGCAACACAACCCATACAACCTGTATTTCCGCCGTACGATGTATAAATGCTCCATTCCTGGCTGCCAATTCCAACATCAAAAGTTAAATGCGGATTACCGGCATAGTCAACGGTCATACCAAATTCAAATGCTGAGGTAAACGGAATATCTTCCCTGTCGGGGATGGGCGGCTCATAAAATTGCTCGAGAATTCCATCGGTGATGAAGTTTAAAATCGCCGGAATGCCATCGTCACCTCCAAGCTGGACATTGT
Source organism: Bacteroidota bacterium (assembly GCA_013203545.1). Lineage (GTDB taxonomy): Bacteria > Bacteroidota > Bacteroidia > Bacteroidales > 4484-276 > JABMQA01. Next base: position 1,252 of record JABMQA010000844.1, on the reverse strand, counting down.
AAGGACCATCCCAGCTTTCACCGCCGTCGATTGTTTTGTAGAGAATAGGGTAGTAGCAGCCATCGGAGTTGTCATCATTTTCATCGTTGTTGCTCAGGTAACCGATAAATCCGATCATTCCATCGGGCGAAAAGGCGACCTTCGCATCAGCAACATTTGCAAGAACGCCTAAAGGGCTTATGTTTCCGCCCGGCATTTCAACGATTTTCCGTTCCATTTCAAATTCACCTGTTTCAGCATTATAATGGCCGGAGGTTACGATCATGTTATCGGTATAATCCAGGTAGCTCTCGAGTTTGGCAGGGTCTGCACCAATGGCCAATCCCTGACTTGTAATGGTGTATGCTGAAGGAACGCCCTGCAGAAAATCGCCTTCTGTAGCCAGGTTATGCTGTATTGGGGCGGTTGTTGATGCAAACTGCTGTGTGCCGAATGCATATCCTCCCCAGGTATCACCATTGCTCGCGTCCAGCGTTGCTGCAAAATATCCGAATGCCGCATTTGTTGGATCGGTATTCCCTTCGGGGTTATAGAAACCACCCTGCGGATACCGGGCATCCCAGCCTTCAGGAAGGGTTGGGTCGTAAACCTGGTTGTTAACAGTAAATGTTTCGCCACCATCAATTGAGTAATCGTATGCAAGGTAACCACTTCCGGGGCCGTTGGGTGCCGCCAGCATCCGGTGTACGAAACTTACCGCATTAATGTTGTCGTCAGCCCAGAGGTATTGACGCTGTCCTAAAAAGCCGAATCCGTTGGCTGCACCTCCAATCTCAATGAGGATGATACTTCTGTTGCCATCAATCTGGTCCGGCGGTTCCGGTGCATTGTAAGGCTGCGGATTTGCTTTTTGTATAACTTGTTCGGAAATGGTTTGATTGGGAGCGAATGCTTCCTTCAGGTTATCTTTTTTAATATTTAAGCTTTGCCCGAAGATCAAACCTACTGCACTGAAAAGTGCAAGAAAAAGTAAAGTTCTTTTCATAATGTAATTGTTTAAGTTAGTATAAATCGAATTTGATTACATCAAAAATAAATCTTTTTACCGGATTAGCATGCATGGTGAAAATAAATTATTGATCTGAAGTTATGGTTTATCATCGAATTAAACGAATTTATCGAATAAGAAAGGGTTTAGAGAAGCATTCGTGTAATTCGCGAAATTCGATGACAGGTTTATGCTTTCAATCAGCAAAGTTCATGTTAGTCGGACCGGACGAGGATGCCCGCTTCAGCAGGGCAAGGCGTAGTG
>JABMQA010000843.1 GCA_013203545.1 Bacteroidota bacterium | reverse complement strand
TCAAATGCAAAAATCATATAAGACAGGTGATCTCAAAGCCTATGAATTTAATGGCCGTTTTACTGGTGCCACTGCAGCCAGATACTTTTTGGGTTATGACGAGGTAGGTTTGGCATTAGATGAAATGTCTTTAACTGGAATAGGAAAAGACAATAGATTTGGTTCTCAGAAAACTGTAAGGAAGCAACCTGTTGTGTCAGTAATCCCTGATAAACTTATGTTTTCTCTTGAAAAAACAATCAATGGAAACGGATACTTGACTAAGTAAAAATTGCTCTTCGGTCAGTTATCTGGATGCCTAGAATAAATCACTCGTCGCCTTAGTTTAATAGAATTCAGCAAACAGAATAAATCGAAATTCATTCAATTACCATGAGCAAAAAAGAAAAACAACAACAGCATCAGGTCGACCATACTTCGAGAAAGAAGATAGTTTGACCGCAGGTCCGAGAGGTCCTATTTTATTGCAAGATTATTATCTGCATGAGAAACTTGCACATTTTAACAGGGAAAGAATTCCGGAACGCGTTGTGCATGCCAAAGGTACAGGATCATTTGGTAAAAATAAAGTCACAAATGACATCACTAAGTACACAAAAGGAAGAATTTTCAGCAAAGTTAATAATGAGTGTAAAGTATTTGTCCGATTTTCAACAGTTGGAGGCGGGAAAGGTAGCGCTGATACAGAAAGAGACCTGCGCGGATTTGCAGTAAAATGTTACACAGAAGATGGCAATTGGGATTTAGCAGGAAACAATACACCCGTGTTCTTCATCAAAGATCCAAAGAAATTTCCTGATTTTGTTCACACTCAAAAACGTGATCCCAAAACTAACCTGAAAAGCCCTGCAATGGTGTGGGATTTCTGGAGCCTAATTCCTGAAAGTTTGCATTAGGCAATGATTCTTTTTAGTGACAGAGGGACTCCTGATGGTTGCCGATTTATGAATGGGTATGGCAGCCACACTTTCTCAATGATTAATTCTAAGAATGAACGTGTTTGGGTTAAATTCCATTTTAAAACAATGCAGGGTAATGAAACACTAACTGGCGCACAAGCAGATGAGTTAAAAAAAGACCCCGATTATGCACAACGAGATATAGTGGAAGCTATCGGAAAAGGAGAATTTCCGAAATGGGCGTTAAAAATTCAGGTAATGACTGAAACCCAGGCAAAGAATTTTAAATGGGATCCTTTTGATGTAACAAAAGTTTGGTCTCATAAAGAATATCCACTTATTGATGTTGGAATAATGGAATTAAATGAAATACCGGCAAATTATCATACCGATGTTGAACAGGCTGCGTTTGCCCCAACACATGTTGTTGATGGAATGATGAATATTAAAGGTAATGGAGGTGAAAACCCAAATTATTTCCCAAATAGTTTTGATAATTTTGAAGCAGACAAAAATTATAAAGAACCCGCTTTTAAATTGGATTCAGATATTGCTAATACATACGATAGGAATGAAAATGATGACGACCATTTCACTCAACCTGGAAATTTATTCCGTAAGGTTATGACCGAGGAACAAAGAAAAAATACTATTACAAATCTAGTTGGTGCAATGAATGGAGTTACAGGTAAAAAACGTGACGAAATTGCTTCGAAAACAAAATTCTGCATTTTGGATGAGCCATTCTCTCAGGTCATGCTAAATTAGCAACAATTAGGCTCCTGTTGTCGGATATTAAGCACATCTTTAGTAATTCAGATTCAATGTTTTTTCAATAGCGACCTGTACCCGATTAACAAGTTCTTCAATGGGTTGGTCTTTAGGCTCCACAGGATCAAGTACAGTGTACGAAATTTTTTGTCCGAATTTTAGCGGGAAAAATCCTTTATCTATCAACAGACTATGGCCATCAATCACAAAAGGGACAATAACTGCCGAAGGAGCCGCACGAAGTAAAGTATTTATACCCGCCGACATGAATTTTTTCACTCGTCCTGTTTTACTACGCGTACCTTCAGGGAAAATACAGGCTGCATAATCATTTTCCTGAATAAGCTGCCCTAGTTTCATAATCTCCTTAACCGACTGGGTTCCTCTATCCCGGTCTATTAAGGCCGATTTTCCATGCTTTAGGTTGTGTGAGATGCTTGGCCAGTTTTTGGACAGCTCAATTTTTGCAATAAATTTAGGGTAGTACTTCTTAAATCCCCAAATAACAGCCGGTATATCATAAATGCTCTGATGGTTCGAAACAATGATGATCGGCCTTTTATCAGGAATTTTTTCAAATCCTGAAAATTTTACGCTGCACCCCAACAGGTATAATCCTTTTACCAGGAACAGGTTAAGCAGATCAACAGCATTTTTTCGTGCGGGATCACCGAAAAAATAGAGAGCTCCTACCTGAATCGGATGGAAAAAAAGCAACATCAAGGTGTAATAGAGATAAAATACCGGAGTTAGAAGATAACTCAATATTTTTTTCATGGCTTAAATTGTTTCATACAGGAATTGCCCGCCAGCCACCCGGTTGAATAGGCGATCTGCAGATTATAACCACCCGTATCGGCGTCCAGGTCGATCATCTCTCCGGCAAAATAGAGTCCTGTCACCACCTTCGATTCCATTGTTTTAGATGATATCTCATTCGTGGAAACACCGCCAGCTGTAATGATAGCTTCTTTAAAAGAGCGGTGATTCGTGATCCTGAATCGCAGGTTTTTAAGGAGATGCCGAATCTGTTTTCGTTCTTTTGATGAAACCTGGTGGCACTCTTTTTAAGGATCAAAACCCAGGAGATCAATGAAAACGGGAACCATGGTTGCCGGTAGCCAGGAGCGGAAAATGTTGTTAATCCTTTTTTTGCCGTGCTCATTCAGGTCGCGGAGTAAACGCTTATCAAGTTTTTGCTCATCAAGTGCAGGTTTCAAATCAACGGTGATCTCTACTTTGTTGTTCTTGTGCAATTCGTCAACTACAAGCCTGCTGAGGGTCAGGATAATAGGACCGGACAGCCCAAAGTGCATGAAGATCATCTCCCCAAAGTCTTCCCCCGCTTTCTTCTCATTTACCCAAACGACAGCCTTTACATTCTTCAGGTTGAGGCCCTGTAGTTTCTGTGCTACGTTACCTTCAGTTTCTAAAGGCACCAGCGCAGGCCTGACTTTTTCTATAGAGTGCCCCACTAGTCTGGCCAGCTCATAACCTTCTCCATTAGATCCTGTTGCTGGATAGGAGTTGCCGCCTGTTGCGAGGATGACCTGTCTGGCCCGAAATTCATGTCCGTTTGACAGGATGCCTTTAATAGCATTGTTCTCAACGACCAGTTTCTCAACCCGATGGCCACAGCGTATCTCAACCTTCAATTCGTTTAACCATCTCAACAAGGCGTGCAATACATCTGCGGATTTGCTGCTGGCAGGAAAGTAGCGTCCACCTCTTTCTAAGGTTGATTCCACACCATATTTATGTAACAATGAAAGGATCTCTTTTGAGAAGAATTGAGAGAAGGCTGTTCGCAAAAAACGGCCATTAGGGTTTACGTGTGTGATGAAGTCGTTGATAGGGTCATCGTTTGTGATGTTGCACCTCCCTTTGCCGGTGATCAACAGTTTACGCCCCTCCTGTCTCATTTTTTCCAGCACCAGAACATTGTTGCCCAACTCTGCCGCTCTGCCCGCTGCTAATAAACCGGCTGGCCCTGCTC
>JABMQA010000080.1 GCA_013203545.1 Bacteroidota bacterium | reverse complement strand
GTTTTGGCTTGCCAGCAGGTTTTCAAAAACACGCCCCAACATTTCGGGGTCAATGGCAACATGTTGATATTGGCTGTTGCTTTCATCCACCGTAAAATCAAAACGTTCCAGAATTTCCACAAACTTTATAAGCCAGTCGTTCAGGTTTAATTTTTCAAACAAAAAGTCTTCACCATGTTTGTCGAACAAACCTCCGTTTAAATAGGGGATGTTATTATAAAGTAAATCCAATGCACTCCCACTTTGAAATACTGTTCGGGTTTGTACTTCTTCGTTAAGTGTATTAAAATAAAGTTGAAAAAGATATTTTTGAAAGAAATTTTCAGCATTTTCTGAGATGGTTTTTGAAGAAAGAAGTTTTTCGGGGATAACTCCTTTTTCCTTTAAAAACCAGCAAAAAATATATCGGCCAATAAGACGTACTGCAAATTGTTTAACATCTGCTTCGGTAGTTTGGGGTTGTTGAATTTTTGCAATTCCAATAAGTGCATCGAAACGTTCTTTGATTTGCTTGTAGAATTCTTTGTTTACTTCTTTGATGTCAAGCGATTTCCAAAGCAGGGCGGCAATTTCTGATTTTGACTTTGCAGCGATATCCTGCCACTGCTGAATGATTTTGTTGTATTGCGTATTGGTAAGGCGGTTGCGAAACGTTACAATTCTTTTTTGTTCACCCTGGTTAAAAATCAAAACCAATTTATCGTAATCGGGAGTGGTTATAAAGTGAATAAAGTAAGGCTGTGGAGGAATATATTGCGGGCGTCCGGGAATATTTATGATACCTTTTATGGATGCCTGGTAACTGGTAAGTCCCGGATCATTATCAACCAACTGACTGATATAGTCTTTTTTCAGTTTTTTAAGTACAGCAAAACGAATCCGTATATTCTGATTGTCGGCTGTAAGGCGATACAACTGTGGCTGCACGGTTAACGGGGCAGGAAACAAAAAGTCTTTCAGCTTATTTGTTTGTGGGGAAACCAATTGAGGTTTATTGCCGGCGTTCGGTGTTACCCCCATCCACTGCAAAAGTGCAAATGAAAAGTTAAAAACATTTTCTCTTTTCTTCTCTTTAATCGTTTCAAGAATATTATTTATGTCTGTAATGGTCATTTAAATATTTGTATTATTTCGTTCAACGGCGCTTTCTCTGTTTTTTCTTCTTGTTTGTATTGGTTTGCAAGAGAAATAAATTTCCCGATAATTTCGCTGCCAATATGTTCGCCCCTGCGATTAATACGATTTACCAATCTCACCAATTTTAGGTTTTCCCGGTTCAGGTAAGCATTTTGAGAATGCAAAACTGAATTGTTTACTTTTTCAATAACATCGGCAGCATAACCATATTCAATCATTTTGCTTAACAATAATGCAAAGGCTGTTTGTTGAGGCAGATTGTAACGCACCTGATGTTCGTCTTCCGTAAACTGGTATTCCTGAATAAAATTTAAAATGTATGCTTCAGCCTCTGGTTTCTTTTTAAATTTATCGGCAAACCGTTCATTCTGTTCGCTGGTTGCTTTGATGGAAAGCAAACCTTCGGTTGTGGTTATCAGTTCTCCAATCTGTTCTTTGCTGAAGGCAACAAAATATCCGGATTCATACTGTTCATCTTCACCAGCGGCCAAATGCGCAAGGTGATTGTAATCATCGTCCTCTTTTCTCATTTGCACCTTACCCCATTTACCTTTTGGTAAATACTTGATTTTCTCTTTGTAGTGGGAAGTGAAATTTTGGTTGCGGTCAAACGCTCTTAAATCATCCATAAATAAATCTTCGGCTGCGAGCAGTTCAGATGTTTCAAATATTTTTTGAAATGCTGCAAGTCGTTTCTTTTCATCCCGGCTGTAGAGTTCTTCAGTAAAATCCTGTGGTGTCGGGTCTTCATCCAAAATTGACTGGTCTGTACCTACAGTGTACCGAATCAAATTAATTTTGTCCTGTAGCTTTCTAACCAATTGTAAATAGCTTTCCAATTGCTCAGTCGGGCGAAAATTGTAAATAAAAATCTCATCATATAAACTACCCAAACGGTTTATCCTTCCGTTGCGCTGTATCATACGTACAGGATTCCAGTGCAAATCATAATTCACAATCATACCGCAATCCTGTAAATTTTGACCTTCCGAAAGTTTATCGGTTGCAATAAGGAAATCAATTTCCTTTTCGCCTTGTTTTAGTGCATATTTTTTTGAAGTAGGTGCAAAGCGTTTGGCAAAGTCTTCAATTTCGCCTTTTGTGCCAAGTGCAAACTCAATATTTTTGCCTTTTAGCAAATATTCAGGCAGGTTTTCTGAAAGATATTTACATGTGTCGGCAAAATAAGTAAAGACTAACACCTTTGTGTCTTCATTTTGATTGAGATGTTTTGCCAGCATTTGAATTTTATCGTCTTTCTTTAAAAGCAGCGCGATTTGTTCTTTCAAAATACCAAGAATGAAAAGATCTTTTTTGATGTCGGCTTTAAGTTGAGGCACATTAAAAGTCCCTTCATCAGCTATGATGGTTACAAACTCCTGTTCAGCATTTTCAAACGATTCAATATCAAAATCCAATTCGTCTTCTTCCGCATTTTGTTCGTTATAAGCATCAATCGCTTTATTGAGCGCTGCCAGATTTTTTACTGAAATAATTTTATTGAACCTTTCCAATTTGGTTTGAAAGTCAATTAATTTTCTTTCGTAATTTCCAATTGACTTATTGATTGAATAAAGCGAAGACTCCAAACGCTTCAAAAAAACTGTTCTGAAAATTCCGTATATACCAATTTGTCTGCTCAACTCGCGGTTATCATCAGCGTTCAATTCCAATTCGCCTCTCTTTCTTCCATAGTAAGCATGACGGTAAATATTGTAGCGATAACACGGAAAACCCAGACTCAGTAATGCAGTATATACTATTTCAAGTGATGATTGGATTGGTTTATCCCGTTTCGTGTAATGTTCAAACAAATCGAGCGGATGTGCCAAATATTCCAACTCTGCCAGAGAACTTATCGTGTATTCAAAAGCTTCTGTAAGTTGCGGATTTCTTTCTGCAAGCTTTTGAAGTGGTGTTTTAAATTGATTGGGAACTTCGTACTCCAAATTATCAGGATAGGATTTGGGAAACTTTTGAAGTTTGCCGTTTATTTCCAAACCATCCGGATATTCTTTATCGATTCCCTGTCGTGTTCTTCTTACAATGAAGCGGTTGAGAAGCGGCGTAAGTTGTTCTTTTATTTGTTGGTAATTGATAAATCCGCTTTCACGAATTTGCTTGCGCATATCTGTCTGCAATAATTCGAGGCGTTCTTTAAGCGTAAAATATTTTTGCCGGCTGCGGTCGTAAAACCTTCCTAACCTAAAAATATCACCACCTGAACCCAACATAATTTGATTTGTTAAATCTGCTAATTGGTTGTTGATGGGAGTTGCGGTAACCATTAAGGTTTTTGCATTTTCATTTTCCTGTCGCCACTTAATAAACACATCAAACCGTGAACCGCCAACCGAACGCAAGTTATGGCTTTCGTCAAACACAAACAAACCAACTGGAATAGAACGTAAATTTTCTCGTATGTCTTTTATTTTTTCAGTATCCTGTAAACTGTAAATCTCTGGAATATGGATCATTCTGAAATCATCAAATGCTTTTCGCCATTGGGGTATTAAACCGGCCGGTGCAATTACTACCACTCTTTGGTTAAGATTGTGTTTGTAATACTCAATTACCTTAATGGCAGTGTAAGTTTTTCCTAAACCAACTGAATCAGAAAGCATGGCAACACCCTGACGTTCCAGTTTTTTTATGATGCTATTGGCATTTTGAATTTGAAATTTCAGCATTTGTGGTTTGCCTGAATCCGGGCCGTCGATGTCCACTTTGTTTTCTTTTTCATCCAACAAGTCCTGACCATAAATACGATACAAGGCGTGTATATACATTTCATAAGGACTGAAACATAAATTACCATGCTTGCTGAGTTGTAAAATTTCTTCCTTAAAAGTATGTGACCAATTTTCGCTTTCGTTCCAAAGTTCTTCAAACCAAGTCCGGTGAGATGGATGTTGTGTTAAATTTTTACGAATAAAATTTACAGTTGCGTTGTTGTCTTCCAACTGATTTAATTCATGGTTGCCAAACATTCCCTGCTTTGTAAAATTGGAACTACCTATAATTCCAACTGCATTTTCTTCATCTGACCCAAAAATGTAGCACTTGGCATGCAGGAAGTTTTTTCGATACACTTTAACCCGAAGTTTCCCATCATTCTCTTTGTTTAAGTATTTTCCAAGCAGGTCTGCAACCTTTTGAAATTCTTCCTTCAGTTGCAAGTCCTCTAAATCTTTCTTTAAATATTTTTCAGGGAAGTCAGGGTCTTGTTTAGCGGGCTTCTTTACTTGATATGCTTTAACGGATGGCTCTTCGCCAAGTAATAAACGTAGTGAGGTGTTTCTTTTTTCTAAGAATTCATTTAGTTCATCATAAATCCCTACCATTCCGGGCAAGTCCCAATAGCCTGTCGCGATGGAAATTTGCGAATAAGAAGTATCATTTATCAATTCTTTTAGCACACCACCGAGTTGGTATTCACTTGAAGAATTATCGATGAGTTTTATGCCTTTCTTCATTTTTTTAGATTTTTATTTACAATCTTCATGGCCTGATATGCAACCGAAGGCTCTTCAACAATTGCTGATTCAATTTTGTCAGCCAGCCAAAGGGTCAATAGTTCTTCTTCGTTTGATTTTAGAAATTTAGCAATCTCAACCGCTTGTGTTTTTGATGCGTTTCGTTCGCCTCTTTCGATCTTGCTTATAAGAGCAGTGTCCACTTCAAGATGTGCTGCAACCTGACGCAGGAGAAGCTTTTGAGTCTCTCTAAGTTCTCTTACTTTTTGTCCAAAATGTTTCACAATATTAGTATTTAATTTGGCTTGTCAAAATTTGTCAAAAATAAAAATTATTTCCGAATTTTAAACAAAATAATGGGAAATTTGGATGTTAAAATCAAAATAAATTAATGCTATCTTTGCGCGACTTTTTTAGCATATGATTAAGAGGATTTCAGCAATATCGTTTGTACTACTTGCCAATATTATTATATTGGCTCATGCAGTGATTCCCCATCATCATCACAAAAGCGAAGTTTGCTTTGTAAATTCCCATTGTCAAGCTAACGATGAATCACATAAACATACTGCTGCCGGACACGACCATGAACATGATGGGAATAACTTTTGTCAAAATTGCGTCCTGAAAACGGTTGTAATACTTCCTGCAAATCATTTAAGGCAAGAAGGTAAAAGTTTTAATTGCGTTGATAATCGCCCCGAATTTGACGGATTTCATGCAATTTTGTTTGATTCAGGATTAATAAAACATATTCTACCGGATTTTTCCAATACACCACCCCCTTTATTATCTTCTTCATATTCCAGCCTTGTTAGGATCGGCCTGGGTTTACGAGCACCCCCGCTTGTTTAAATTTTAAACCTTTCACAGAATGCTGTGGTAAATTTCATTTTGCCTGCGTTATTGCATTCATATTTCATCAAAGTAAAATTTAAACATAGATTATCAATGAAATACAAGATATTTTTGTATGTGCTGCTTGCCTTACTATATGCAGGTTGTAGCAATAATCACGACCCGGAATCGGACACACATGAACATGAACAAGCCATTCACGAAGAATCTGACCATGATCATGAGGGGGTTGAAAAAGAAATAAATAAAGATAACCAAAAGAATGAAGAACCTGGTCACGAGGATTGTGATCACGATCATGAAGGTGTCGAAAAGGAAATAGTGGAAGATGGCCACCAACATGAAGAGGCTGAAATTGAAAAAAGCGATGATGGGCATCAACATGGAAATGCGGAGGTTGAGAAAAGTGATGATGGCCATCAACATGGAGAAGCAGAAATTGAAAAAAGCGACGATGGGCACCAGGATGAAGAGGTGAAAATCCAATTAACTGCATATAGTGCCGATTTTGAACTTTTCGCCGAAGCCGATCCGTTTGTGGTTGGGGAATCATCAAATGTGTTGTCCCATTTTTCCAATTTACCCGGTTTTGGTGCATTGGAGAGCGGACAGGTCACCATTCGCCTGGTTGTGAATGGGGCAGAAACCAGAGAAACGCTTGATAAACCGACCCGCAAAGGAATATACAGTTTCGATATAGAACCTGAAAATGAGGGTCTGGGAGTATTAATATTTGATATAATTACCGATCAGGGAACTTTTGAGTTATCTGCCCCGGGAGTCATGGTTTATGGTGGCGAAGAAGAAGCACATGCAGCAATAGATGCAGAGGCAGTTGCTTCAGGAGTTAACACCTTTGTCTTTACCAAGGAGCAGTCGTGGAAAATTGATTTTGCAACTGAACCACCAAACCAGGAGCCGTTTGGCCAGGTGATAAAAACCACTGCACAGGTACAGTCAGCACAGAGGGACGAGATTTTGGTTTCGGCCAAAACCAATGGGATTGTAATGTTTAGAGCCGATAATATTTTGGAAGGACTATGTGTTTCAAGCGGTCAGGTATTGTTTTTAATTTCAGGAAGCGGCTTTGCTGATAATAATTCTGAAGTGCGATTTATGGAAGCACAGAATAATTTTGAAAAAGCAAAATCTGAATACCTTAGAATAAAAGAGTTAGCGCAAGAAAAGATCGTTTCAGAAAAAGATTTACTTAACGCAAAAAATCAATACGATAATGCGAAACTGATTTATGACAACCTGAACAAAAATTTTAGCTCCACCGGGCAAAACGTTGCAAGTCCGATGTCTGGCTTCGTAAAACAACTTTTCGTTCAAAATGGTCAATACGTGGAGTCAGGGCAAGCATTGGTAAGTATTTCACAAAACAAATCATTGCTGTTAACTGCCGAAGTTCAGCAGAAATATGCTTCGAGTCTGGGTGCAATAAAGTCAGCTAACATTCATACCATGTATGATGATCAAACATTCACACTCGAGCAGTTAAATGGAAAAGTTTTATCGTATGGAAAAAACACAAGCCATGATAATTATTTGATTCCCGTTAATTTACTGATTGACAATAACGGAAGTTTTTTCCCGGGCGGTTTCGTGGAGGTATATTTGAAGACCATAACCAATACCCGGGCATTAACCTTACCAAATTCCGCATTGCTGGAAGAGCAGGGTAATTACTTTGTTTTCGCTCAAATCACGCCTGAGCTTTTCGAAAAGCGCGAAGTGAAACCCGGAGCTACCGATGGCTTGAAAACGGAGATACTGAAAGGACTGGCTCAAAACGATCGCATTGTAACCAGGGGTGCGGTACTCATCAAGCTGGCACAGGCAACCGGCACCCTCGATGCGCATTCAGGTCATGTTCATTAATGGAATGTTGAATTATAAATTTTGAATTATGAATTATTGGTGTCAGGTTAATATTGATAGATTCTTCGCTTTGCTCAGAATGACAATGTGTTACGTGTAATCGTAAAGAGGAGGGCTTGGTTGGCGGCTTCGCCGCCAACCAAGCCCTCCAAAAAACCATAATCATCTGCTATTCTGAGCGAAACGAAGTGTAGCGAAGAATCTATTTATGAAATCATTTATTCTCCAGGACAGTAGTGATTCTAATTTATGAATTCAACATTCACAATTTAACATTCACAATTTAAAATTTCACACATGCTAAATAATATCATAAAATTTTCGCTGAACAACAAATATTTTGTTTTGCTCTGTTCGGTGGCGCTGGTGGTAATCGGGACGAGAACCGCCATAAATATGGATGTAGATGTTTTTCCTGATCTAACTGCGCCAACGGTAGTTGTAATGACAGATGCCCACGGTATGGCCTCTGAAGAGGTTGAACGATTGGTGACTTTTCCCATTGAGACAGCCATGAATGGGGCTACCGATGTTCGCAGGGTACGCTCTTCTTCTGCACAGGGATATTCATTCGTTTGGGTTGAGTTTGACTGGGGAACGGATATTTTTAAAGCCAGGCAAATTGTAAGTGAAAAACTAATAAGTGTTTCATCCCAAATGCCCCTGGATGTTGGCCAACCGACCCTTGCACCTCAATCCAGTGTAATGGGTGAGATATTTTTTGTGGGATTGCAGGCAGACAGTACCAGTATGATGGAACTTCGAACCATTGCAGAGTGGAATGTAAAACCTTTGATTTTAGCAACGGGCGGCGTTTCGCAGGTTACCATTATTGGCGGCGATTTCAAGCAGTACCAGGTGTTGGCCGATCCACAGAGAATGAAATATTACAACATATCTATGTTTGAGTTGGCTGATGTTTGCAAAGGAATAAGCCAAAACTCATCAGGAGGGGTGCTCAGGCAATATGGCAACGAGTATGTTGTGCGTGGAATTGCCAGAACATCAGATTTGGAGGCATTAGCCAGTTCATATATTAAATCTGTCAATGGGAAACCTGTAAGAATCAGGGATGTGGCAGAAGTGAAAATTGGAAGTGCCGTAAAAATGGGCCATGCTTCAGAAGATGCTGAACCCGCAATTATTATCTCCATTTCCAAGCAACCCAATATCAATACCCTAGATGTTACACAACGGATCGAAGAAAACCTTGCAGTGCTTCAAAAAACCCTGCCTGCTGATGTTAAGGTAGATACTAAAATTTTCCGTCAGGCCGATTTTATTGAAACCTCTGTTTTTAATGTATTAAAAGCATTGATCGAAGGGGGGATTTTTGTGGTTATTATATTGTTTGTATTTTTAGGAAGTTTCAGGACTACACTCATTTCACTTCTGGCAATTCCTTTGTCGTTACTTGGTACAATACTGGTAATGAAAGTATTGGGGCTTAGTATTAACACCATGAGCCTGGGCGGTATGGCAATTGCTATTGGTTCGTTGGTTGATGATGCCATTATTAATGTTGAAAACGCTTATAAACGACTCAGGCAAAACCAACTAAAACCTGTTGATGAACGCCAGTCTTCCTTTACGGTAATATTTGAAGCAGCGAAAGAAATACAAGCATCAATAATAAATGCGACATTAATTATAATTGTAGCATTTTTCCCCCTGTTTTTCCTCTCAGGTATGGAAGGGCGTATGTTGCAACCGCTTGGAATATCATTTATCGTTTCACTGTTTGTTTCTCTCATCGTAGCAATGACATTAACGCCTTTGTTATCTAGATTACTGCTTACCAATGAAAAATATCTGGCTAAGAATGAGAAAGAAAAATGGCTGGTCCGCAAATTGATATATTATTATGAGCTATCACTTACCTGGTCGTTGAAGCACAAATCGGTAATTATTTTTTCAACACTGGGCTTATTTGTCATTTCCTTGCTGGCATTTTCAACATTGGGGCGAAGTTTTCTACCTGAATTCAACGAAGGGTCCATCACCCTTTCGGTAATTACAAAACCAGGTACTTCACTGGATGAAAGCGACCGGTTGGGCAACCTGGTGGAGACAGAAATGCTGTCGATCCCGGAAATCTGGAGCACTGCCCGCAGGACCGGAAGGGGAGAACTGGACGAACATTCGCAAACAACCAATAGCGCGGAAATTGATATGAATTTCACACTCGAAGAGCGCAGCCAGGAAGAATTTATGGCTGATGTTCGGGAAACATTGTCTGCTGTCCCGGGTATTGCATTCACAGTCGGGCAGCCGCTCGGTCACAGGATCGACCACATGCTTTCGGGTACCAGGGCAAATATTGCCATAAAGATCTTTGGTAATGATTTGAACAGGATGTTTGCTATTGGGAACCAGGTTAAAAGCTCGATTGTTGATATTGAAGGGTTGGTTGATGTAAATGTTGATCAGCAGATTGAAGTTCCGCAAATTCAGATAAGGGCCAATCGTGAAATGCTGGCCAGGTATGGAATTACTGTTGAACAGTTTAATGAATATGTGGATGTTGCATTCAGTGGTGAAAAACTATCCGATATTTATGAAGGCCAGCGGAGCTTTGGGTTGGTGTTGAGGCTCAATAAGGATTATACCGAAACCATCGAAGGAATCCGTTCCGCATTAATTGACACTTACGATGGTAAAAAGGTGCCGTTGGAGCAGGTAGCAGAAATTGCTTCGGTTTCCGGACCCAGTTCCATTAGCAGGGAAAATGTTCAGCGCAAAATTGTGGTTTCGGCAAACGTTGCAGGACGTGATTTACGGGGTGTTGTTCAGGATATTCAGGAAAAAATTAACAGCAACATTACATTGCCTGAAGGTTATCGCATTGAGTATGGCGGACAGTTTGAAAGCGAAGAAAAGGCTTCACGGACCTTGATGCTTACTTCGATATTTGCCATATTGATCATTTTCCTTTTGCTGTTCCAGGAGTTTAAGAATTTCAAACTAGCAGGGATCATCCTCTTGAATTTACCGCTGGCATTAATTGGTGGTGTATTTATGATCTACTTTACATCGGGTGTATTGAGTATTCCTGCCATCATTGGTTTTATCACCCTATTTGGTATTGCCACACGGAATGGAATACTTCTGATATCCAATTACCAGAAATTGCAAAGCCAGTCCAATTCGTTGTACGAAACTGTAATTAGAGGCTCATCAGACCGGTTGAATGCTATTTTAATGACTGCTTTAACGGCTGCCCTGGCACTAATTCCCCTGGCCCTTCAGGGTAATTTGTCGGGTAATGAAATTCAAAGCCCGATGGCAAAAGTAATTTTAGGTGGTTTGCTCACTTCAACATTGCTCAATGTATATATTGTACCAATCGTTTACAGCATATTTAGTGATCGTGGAATGGAGAATGGTAAAATGATAAAATGATAGAATGATAGAACAATAGAATTTAAAAATATTTATCCAGATGAAACAATTTATTATAGCTCTAATGAGCATCATAGCCTTTGGCTCAGGTCTTTTCTCTCAAAATCGAATAGATATTATTTTGACTGAGATCGAAAAGAATAACACAACACTCTCAGCTTTACGGAACAGTGCCGATGCTGAGAAAATAGGCAATAAAACAGGAATTTACCTTGAAAATCCTGAATTTGGATTTAACTACCTGTGGGGTAATCCTTCTGTAGTTGGTAATCGAATAGATTTTAGCATAACACAAACAATTGATTTTCCGACGGCATACAAGTATAAAAATCAAATTTCAGATACCAGGAATGAGCAGGTTGAACTTGAATATGAGAAGCAACGGAGGGATTTGCTGTTGAAAACGCGTTTGGTTTGTTATGACCTGGTTTATACAAATGCTTTGAAATCCGAATTATCAAAAAGATTGATTCATGCCCAGCGGATAGCAAACGCATATAAGTCAAAGTATGATATTGGCGAGACCAACATCCTGGAATACAACAAAGCACAATTGAATTTATTGAATACCGGTAAAGAATTGGAGTCGCTGGAGATTGAAAAGGCTGCTTTGCTATCGGAATTAATCCGTTTAAATGGTGGATTATTAATCGAATTTTCCGAAAGTGAATTTCAATCAGCAGTAATACCTGTTGATTTCGAAAAGTGGTACGAATCAGCTGAACAAAACAATCCATTGTTAGCATGGCTTAAGCAGGAAATCGACATAAGCCGGAAACAGGCAAAGCTGAACAGGGCGATGAGTTTGCCAAAATTGCAGGCCGGGTATATGAGCGAGAAGATTGTTGGCGAGCATCTTCAGGGTGTTACAGTTGGTTTATCCATACCTTTATGGGAGAATAAAAATACAGTAAAGCATGCTGCTGCCCATACCATTGCACTGCAAAGTATTGAAAACGACAACAAATTGCAGTTTTACAACCGGTTAAAAATTTTCCATGCAAAAGCAATTGCTTTGCAAATAAGTGTAAACGACTACCGGATGAACTTGCAGGCTTTTAACAATTCTGATCTCCTGGAAAAAGCATTGGACAAAGGTGAAATTAACCTGATCGAATACATTCTTGAACTTTCTATATATTACGAAAGTGTAAACAATTTACTTGATTTGGAAAGGGAATTGAATAGAACCCTTGCCGAATTGAATCAATACATGTAAGACCCTTTCGATGGGGTGCACGACAAATTGCATTTCCCAATGATAATCACTCATTTTTTATTGATCTCAATTGATTCAAGGATTCCTTCGTACAACTTAGGTTCTTAAAAAGTCATTAATGATAACATGTTAACGATGT
>JABMQA010000842.1 GCA_013203545.1 Bacteroidota bacterium | reverse complement strand
GTTACACCCTTTCAGTACAACCCGGTTACCAAAGAGCTGATTGTTTATCGTGACGTGAAAGTTGAAATTATCTTCGAAGGCGGAACCGGTGAATTTGGCACCGATCGCCTCCGTAGCCGTTGGTTCGATCCGATTCTACAGGATGCTTTAATTAATTATGCTTCACTGCCTGTGATTGACTATAACAAGCGTTTACATGGAAACATGAATGGCAGGGACGATGTTGGATATGAATACCTGATCGTTATTCCAACCAATCCCGAATATGCACAATGGGCTGACACCATTAAGGCTTTTCGCCAGAAACAGGGTATTATTACCGGAATTGTAACCCTGACCGAAATTGGGGGGAATACTCCGACCATTCTTGAAAACTACTTTAACAATGCATATAATACATGGGATATCCCGCCTGTTGCAGTATTATTAATGGCTGATTATGGCACAAGTACTGCCAATAGCATAACATCCCCGATCTGGGATAACTATTGTGCTTCGGATAATATCTTCGCTGACGTTACCAACAACGATATGCCGGATATCATCTTCGCCAGAATGACGGCTCAAAATGCAACGCACCTCGAAACCATGGTGACCAAATTTACCAATTATGAAATGGATCCTCCAACCAGTCAGGATTTTTATGATAAGCCAATAACTGCTCTGGGATGGCAAACCGAACGCTGGTTCCAACTTTGCTCTGAAACTGTAGGCGGTTTCTGGAGAAGCCAGGGCAGGGATCCTGTAAGGGTCAACGCTGTTTACCAGGGTTCACCAGGCTCTATATGGTCTTCAGCAACAAATACCTCAACGGTTGTTAACTATTTTGGGCCGAACGGATTGGGCTATATTCCTGCAACCCCTGCTGAATTGGGCGGTTGGACCGGTGGTACTGCTACGATGGTGAACAATGCCATTAACAGTGGGTCATTCATGTTGCAGCATCGCGACCATGGATACGAACAGGGATGGGGCGAACCCTCATACAGTAGTTCCAACATCAGCAGCCTGACCAATAATTCGGATAATGAGCTGGTATATGTGTTTTCTGTTAACTGTCTTACCGGAAAATACAATATGGGTGGCGAATGCTTTGCAGAAAAGTTCCACCGCTACAAATATAATGGCGAGAATGCCGGTTGCCTTGGTATTTTAGCAGCCTCTGAAGTTTCTTATTCTTTTGTTAACGATGTATATGTTTGGGGAATGTATGATAACATGTGGCCCGAGTTTATGCCCGAATACGGGATGCCTGTGGAGGAAAGAGGTATTCTTCCGGCTTTTGGAAATGCAGCAGGTAAATACTTCCTGCAGCAATCAAGCTGGCCTTACAATACCAATAATAAGGAAGTAACCTATAATCTGTTCCATCATCATGGCGATGCCTTTACTACGGTTTACTCCGAAGTGCCGATGGACCTTACCGTGAATAACAACCCTGTGCTTTATAGCGGCGAAACAACCTATTCTGTTACCGCTGACGTGGGTTCTTTTATTGCCTTAACAGTTAATGGTGAGATTATTGGAACCGCAGAAGGAACAGGTTTTCCTGTTATCATCGATATCGAAGCCCAGCTTCCGCCAAACATGATGCTTGTTACGGTTACCAAACAAAACTACTACCGCTACGAAACAAACGTTGAAATCATACCTCCGTCAGGACCTTATGTGGTTTTCGAAGCCTGTGTTCTCGACGATTTCGCAGGTGGAAATGGCAATGGTATGATGGATTTTTCTGAAGATATTCTTTTCGATGTCACCCTGAAGAATGTAGGCGTTGAAGTTGCAGCAAATGTGGAAGCCACATTGAGCACCGGCAACGAATATATTACCATCACAAATGCTGTTGCAGATTTTGGCAACATCGATCCGAACGCTTCATTAACACTGAATGGCGCTTTTGAAATTGAAGTTGCAGACAATATTCCGGACGATCTGACCGTAAGTTTCGAAGTTTCAGCAAGCGACGGAACCGACAGTTGGGTTAGTAGTTTCACACTCAAATCACATGCACCTAATCTGGAAGTTGGCAGTATCAGTGTTTCTGACCCATCGGGTAACAACAACGGTAACCTGGATCCGGGCGAAACTGCCGACATCATGTTCGAAACATCCAATACAGGAAGTAGCATTGCATTTATGGTGATGACCAATTTGGCCTCCAGCAGCCCATTTATCACACTCAACAGCACTTCGTATGATCTGGAAAACCTTGAAATTGGCGAATCAAAACAGGCAACCTTTAATGTTACTGTAAGTCCGGCAGCACCCATAGGATCTACAGCAGACTTTATTTATGAAGTGGTTTGCGGTGGATATGAGGTTGAAGCGATGATCGGGATTAAAATCGGTCTTATTATAGAAGATTTTGAGACAGGGGATTTCTCTGGCTATGAATGGGAATTCGCAGGAAATGCTAACTGGACTATCAGTTCAGGGGCATACGAAGGCACATATTGCGCCAAATCAGGCACAATCGGCGATCAGCAAACTTCACAGTTGTTGATCGAATTGGAAGTCATGAACGATGATTCCATCTCATTCTTCTATAAAGTATCTTCGGAAGCAACGTATGATTTTCTCCAGTTCTTCATTGACGGAGCAATGAAGGATGAATGGTCAGGAAACGCAGGATGGTTACGTGCAGCATACCCTGTAAATGAAGGTACACATACTTTTAAATGGATATATGATAAAGATTATTCGGAGAGCAATGGATCGGATTGTGGCTGGATTGACTATATTACCTTCCCTGCAATGGTTGACGAATCATTGATGGCTTATGCCGGACCGGATAGTGAAATCTGTGAGGATTTGAATTTCACCCCGAGCGCTTCTGCCAACAATTACAATTCGTTGCTGTGGGAAACCAGCGGAACAGGAACATTTAGTGATAATACCATTTTAGACCCGGTTTACACGCCAAGTGGTGATGATTACAGCTCAGGTTCCGTAACACTAACACTTACTGCTTATGGCACGGGTGAAGATATCAGCGATGACCTGTTGTTGAGCTTTATGCCCATGCCGGAGCAATGTGCATCACCAGTAGGAACAACCGAACTTTGTGTTAATGCACCGGAAACAACCTACTCTACCACAGGCGCTGCCAATGCTACAGATTACATGTGGGAATTGGTCCCTGAAAATGCCGGAACATTGGATTATGATGGAATGACCGCCACAGTTTCCTGGACTGAAGACTATTTTGGTGATGTACAATTGATGGTGAAAGGAATGAACGGTTGCGGTGAAGGAGACATGTCGGAAACCCTTGACATTTCCATTATTCCCGCACCTGGTATCGCCGCGGAACCAACAGGGGATAACACCATCTGTGAAGGAACTGCATCAACCATTTATGAAACAACAGGCGCAGAATGGGCTGACGGCTATGTTTGGACATTAACTCCAGCAGAAGCAGGAACATTAACTGAAAACGGAATGTCGGTTGAGGTAACATGCGCCACCGGTTGGATGGGCAACGCTGAAATTAACGTTGCCGGTGTTAACAATTGTGGTGAAGGTGAAATTTCCAACGCATACCCAATGAACCTGATTACAGTACCGGAAGCGCCTGATACGCCATCCGGATTGACCGATCTTTGTGCTGATACTGAAATGACAACTTACACAATAAGTGGTGTGACGTATGCCGAGGAATATATCTGGACAATTACACCCGAAGAAGCAGGGACTATTGCCGGCAACGGTACCACTGCTGATGT
>JABMQA010000841.1 GCA_013203545.1 Bacteroidota bacterium | reverse complement strand
GTTGCAGTGGTGTTTGTTGCACATAGTATTTTTTGGTGGCTTGGTATTTTTAGTTCTTTTGGGATGGCGCGGGTGCTGATTCCGCTTGTTCCAATTATTGCAATAATCGCATTAAAAGGCTTGGTGGTAATATCGGATTATTTTACGCATCCGATAGCCCAAAAGTTGGTAATGATTATTATAATTTGCATTGTAGTTTTATATCCGTTTACCACTTACCGAGAGAAAAGTGTGATTTTTAATGACCGGCTCTTTACGGTTTTGGATAACCAGCTGGTTGAAGACGAAATACTGCCCTATTTTTACGATGAGATGATTGCGGAACAAGAAGTATTATACTATTATTCACATCAAAATTTGAGTTTTTTCATGGAGATTGATCATTTTGATCCTTGCTTTCACAGACCTCTCAAGGATTTGCGTGATAGTGATATTCCTGATGGCTCAGTAATCATCTGGGATAACTGGTTTTCGGTGGTGGAGGAGGGTATTAGGTTGGAAGATCTGAAAAATGATCCACGCTTTGAATTGGTCAGGATATTTACCAGCAAAGATAAATTCAGAATTGTTGAGTATGTTGTTTTCCGCGCGATTGCCTGAGTTATGGCAGTGGTGATCGACCTAATGTTTTTTTGAATCAAATTTTTCTGCCCGGGTAGGGATTTTTCCTACTTTCGTATTATTAAATAATCAGTAAACCTAATGACTGTCCATCATATAAAGAAGTTTCTTGCTTACATTAAGAGCCATCCCGAACAGGTGTTCTACTCGTTTCTGGTTGTTTTTGTTATTGATAATATCCTTAATTTTTTTATTGATGTTCCGGTTTTCGTTCCCTTCGCCATCCTCATGCTCCCATTGCTATGGATAAATATTTGGTTTAACCATCCAAAGAAACTTTTTTTTATTATTTACAGCCTGGTTTTTATAGGTACGGCACTGGTTTCAAATATTTTATTTGGGTTTAGTAAAAAAAATATTTCCGACCTTTCTTTTATCTTATTGCTGGTTGCTTCCTATTTTTATTACCAGTTGAACATTCAAAGAAATGCCAGACATACAGTACCGGTTTTTTTTATAGTATGTACGATCATGTTTTCTGCCACATTCTTTAGTGTCGATTCAATGAGCTGGTATATAAATGACCGGCCCATGGTAGAAGAAATACATCAGTTGGAATTGCCTGAACAAAAACCTGCAGTAATGGAATTACCTGTTTTGCAGACCGTTTCCTATTTCCGTGAATATCACAACGGTTTGTTCAGGGTACCACATGTTGCAGGATACTTTTTTGGTTTTCTGGGGCTTTTCTTTTGTAATAATTTCAGAAAAAAAAGAAACCTATTCAGTTTGATTGCGGGAGCGTTGTCAGTTGCATTTATGTTTTATACCGGGAGCCGAACTTTTTTTGTGGCACTCATGGTTGCACTTTTCTTGTCTTTGTTCAAACGCAAAACACTCACTTTTGCCTTGGTTACCATTATTTTACTCGAATTCGTATTGATATTCCGGTATGAATTATTCAGTCTGTTAAAAGATACATTTTTGGGCCCATATGCTTTTTTGGTGGTAAATTCGATGGATAATTATGAAGGTATTACCCGATTTGTTATGCTGGAATCGTGGTGGAATGAATTGAGGGAATTTCCTCTTCTTGAACTGTTTTCCGGCAGGACATTCTTTCATACTATTGCATTTAACAGCTCAAGGCATCACATTATATCCTGGCTACATAATGATTTTACCTCCATTACTTATGCGTATGGACTGGCAGGACTGGTGTTATATGTTCTGTTTTATGTGGTGGTTTTTATTCAAAACAGAAGGGTCATAATGCATAATATCTTTATTTTTTTATTTTTTGCGACAATGGTTGTTACAGCATTGATCAATGGATTTTATTACTATTTTCCTGTTTTTTTGTTATATCTGTTTTTACTTATGATTAATGAGGAACGGGAGTTGCAACTTATTTAATTACAAATGAAAAAGAAAATTTTAAAATACCTTGAGTTGACACATCTTGTTAACCCACAGTATATTTTTCTGTTGTTTCTGATTGCGTTTACGCTGGATGCAGTAGTTAATTTCTTCATAGATATTCCGGTGTTGGTTCCGTTTGCAATCCTCATGCTGCCTGTTTTGTGGTTCAATTTGTTGCTGGGCGGAAAGCGGCTGTTATTCTTTTGCATCTTTATTTCAGTATTTTTGCTGGCCAGCGTTGTTAATACATTTCTCTATCCCTTCGACAAAAGGAATATTTCCGACATGCTTTTCATTATCTACTTTGCAACTTCCTATTTCTTTTATAAGCAGAAATCTGATCTGCTCAATTTGGGTACAGTAAACATTTTTATTGTTGTATGCATATTCATGTCCGGTCTTGCATTTTTTGGGTACGATTCAAAAAGCTTTGCATATGATGGGGCAGAATACGAAAAGAAGGTGGAACTCCTTAAAAAGGAGCACAAAAAAATACGGGTCAGTTTTGACAAAGATCGTCTAAATACCCTGGAGAGTGACAAGGAATATCACTTTGGCCTGTTTAGAATGCCCCATCTTGCTTCCTATTTTTTTGGATTTACATCAATTTTTTTTGGTTTTCTGTTTGCCAGGAGCTTACGCTGGTATTTTCTGGTCGTTGCAATGATTTTGTTCATGCTAATGCTTTATACCGGAGTAAGGACATTTATTGCCGCTGCTATCCTGGCCTTGCTTGTGTATCTTTTCAGGAAAAAGACAATTTTATATTTTCTATCATTGACCATTCTGATAGCACTTGCATTCATTTTCAGGTATGAATTTAATTCACTGATAAAAATGCCTTTTCTGAAAGCATATACGGGACTACCCATCCTGATTGTTGATAATTTCGACCGGCTGTCCAGGGTGTTGCTATGGAAATCGTGGTGGCTCGATGTAT
>JABMQA010000840.1 GCA_013203545.1 Bacteroidota bacterium | reverse complement strand
TTAAGGATCTCAATGAAATTTATATGGAGCCTTATGAAATCACTGCTCCCCGGCCTTCCTTCATAATTGTGTCGGGTGATATTTGTGAATTTTCAGTTCCAGGAGTTACTTGGGATGTTAACCGGAAATATTATGAAGGCATTGATATTCCAGTATATTTAATTGCTGGAAATCATGATAATACCTGGGTTAGTGCTGCCTCGAAGTTTAGAGATTTGTATGGTGGATTGAATTATTCATTTGATTATGGAGGTTGTCATTTTATAGGTTTAAACAGTGCAACAATTCAGGAGCCCATTCAATCGTTTGATGAAGTGACTGTCAATTTCCTCAAGAAAGACCTGGAAGAGGTGGATTCCGGTACACCTGTCTTTATGTACTTCCATCATCCTTTATATGGTGGTGGTTTTGCTTCCCAATATGATTGTGATCGGATTCTGGATTTAGTTCGAGATCATAACGTGGTGTTACTGATGGACGGACACGGGCACAGTGCTGTTAAACATGATTATCCGGGTGTTGATGGTGTTGAAGGGGGTTCGACATTCGGTGAAGATCCATCAAAAGTGGGATTCAATATTGTTAATATAAAAGACAATAAATTGTATGTCGCATATAAGGAAAGTGATAAGGATAGTGCAGTCAAAGGACTGCTTGAAAAGGAGATTAAGGAAAAATCCGATTATGTAAAAATATCCTTTGCTTCTCCAAAAGAAAATGAAGTCGTTAAGAAGGGGAATTTAGAGCTTAAAGTAGCGGTATCGCACTCTTTATCGGGATTAACCGGATCAGGTTATGAATTGGATGATGAACAAACCGGAGAAATGAGCAAGTCTGGATCAAATCTTATGGCAGAACTCAATATCGATGATTTGTGTAATGGGGCGCATTTTATTCGAGTTAAATTCACTATTGACAGAAATGAATATCAGAAAAGCGTCTCTTTCTTTGTAGATAAACCGGGAAGGGAAAATATGGGCATAGCAAAGTGGAGATATAAGATGAAAGGTTCCAGCCAATCCACTCCGCTTGTTTTCAATAATACGGTTCATGTAGGTTCCAATGATGGCTTACTGTATGCTGTTAATGAAGAAGACGGAGAACTTCAATGGTCTTTTAACGCAGGCGCCGAAATAATATCTTCACCTGCAGTTTACCAAAACCTGATATTATTCGGGGCCGGCAATGGCAAGTTTTATGCCCTTACTACCATCGGCAAAGTCAAATGGTCCTATGACGCCGGCGCTCCGGTTTATTCATCTCCTGCCGTTGATGAGGCCGGAATCGTATATTTTGGAAATAACAAAGCTGAACTCACTGCCCTTGATGCCAAAACGGGTAATGTTATCTGGATCAATAAAGATGCAAAGTTCAGTGTGGAATCCAAGCCTTTTGTAATGGATAATAATGTCTATTTTGGCGCATGGGATGGGTGCTTGTATTCCGTGGATAAAAAATCAGGGGAAACGGCCTGGAAGAAATCCGGCCCCAAAAATATTGAATTGCAAAGAAATAATACTTATTATGGGCCTGCCGATAATGGACCTCTGGTTACCAGTGACAAAGTATATATAACCGATAGAGGATATATTGCAGGAATTTATCTTCTTGATGGGACTTACCAAAAGGCCATTTCAAAAACTTGCTCTGCGATGGGATTTTCCGAAAACAAAAATTGTCTTTATCTCAGAAGCACTTCCCAGCCTTTATCAAAAACCGATTTGGATGGAAATGTTTTATGGGAATCTTCTGAGGTGTTGGGAAGATTCCCTGTGTCACCACTGGAAAAGGATGGAAAAGTATATGTATGTAACAATACCGGAATGTTTTATGCTCTTGATGCCCAAACCGGTAAAGTCCTCTGGCAGTATCAGGTTACCCCAAAATTGTATGTCATGTCCGGTTTGAGTGTTAATAATGGAGTAGTTTATACAACTGGAATGGATGGATATATATCTGCATTTTTTAACCATTAGTAATTTTCTAGACTTGGCTGTTTTTATAACCCGCCAGGTCTTCATTGGCTAATCCAATTAGTGATTTTGAGCAAGTTTGACCGAAAGGATTGTGGGAATTAAAGGCGAAAAATTAAAGGTGTCTGCAAGCATTTATTTCTAATCTATCAAATCACCAAAATACCAAAACCATCGGATACTCCCAACACCTTGTCATCCCCGCGCAGGCCTGTCCTCGACTCCGATCGGGGACG
>JABMQA010000839.1 GCA_013203545.1 Bacteroidota bacterium | reverse complement strand
GTTGGGGGTGGTAAATTCGGGCGCGGTGCGCCCTATTTTCCCACCCCCAGCCTCTTAAGAAAGTCCTGTCATTTCGACCAAAACACATAGCGCAGCGAAGTGTTGCCGGGAGAAATCTATTCTCACTGGCATTGTTGCTGGAAAAATTGGAGTAGTTCCAGTACTTTTACTAGATGTTTTTTTAGCTTAGAATTTCTCTTACATGAGTCGATTTTCATGAAAAGACACAACTACTATGTTTACATAGCTACAAATTAAAAAAAATCAACAAGGTATCTCAATCAGCACCCTTGTTCCGGAAGGTTCATTTTTTGAATTTTTCAAATCCAGGATCTGAAGTTGGATCTTGTTCTTCAGTTTCCTGTTCAGTACCCGGATACGTTCACGGGTAATGGCCGTTGCCAGCGATTTGTGCTCTTTGTTCAGTTTATATAAAATTTCCTTTGCTTTCTCCCTGCCTACTCCATTATCTTCTACCTCGAACACGATCAGATTATCTTTTAATGAAAACCGGATAGAAATATTTCCTTTTGACTTTTTATGTTTGATCCCATGTTCGATGGAGTTTTCGATAAACGGCTGCGCAAGCATTGGAGGAATGTGCATACTTTCAGGATTTATCGCTTCATCCACTTCAATGGTATAGTCAAATTTGTTTTGAAATCTGATTTTTTGCAGTTCCAGGTAATTTTCGATGGTACTGATCTCTTCTTCCAACGGAACATAATCTTCAATGGAGCTATCCAAAATATTACGCACCAGTTTGGAGAACCTCGACAGGTATTTGCTCGCTTGATGTGCCTCTTCATCCAAAATGTAATTCTGAATGCTGGTGAGGGAATTAAAGATAAAATGGGGATTCATCTGGGAGCGGAAAAGTTTTTGTTGCAGAAGCAAATTCTTTTGTTGTTCCCGAAGTTTGTTTTGGCGAATTAATACAATGCCCAGTATTACCACCAATATTACTATTCCTCCCAAACCCAATAAAAAATACCCCGATTGTTTTAATTTAAACTCCTGGAAAGCATTCTCCTGCGACAGGGATACAATCTGTTCCTCCTTCCTTTCAGTTTCATATTTGGTTTGTAATTCCATTGTTTCCACTCCTCGTCTAATCTTATTCAAGGTATCCTTTGCATCAGAGTATGCGAGGTGATAGGTTAGTGCCTTATCACTCTTTTTTTTATCTTTATTGATTTGAAATAATTTATAATACATTGATGTTCCGATGCCCCACATGAATTCTTTCATATGCCTGGGGGGTAGCGGACCATAGAGGTCAAGACCATAAACAACGATATGTTTTAATGAATCATGCCTATACATGGAATTTTTGGATAACATCTCATTAAAAATCCCTTGAGATTGGAGATAATATTGTTCGGCAATATTCATTTTATTTTTCTTAAAATAAAATTTTCCAAGGTCCATAGATGCCCACATAGCCCATAATAAAAAACCTTTTTCGTTATAATATTTAAAAGATTTTTGCAGGTAGTATATGGCCGAGTCTGCTTCTCCTTCCGAATAATGAAGATATCCTAACCATGTTATGGCACGGTATTTCAGCGCTTCAATATTTGTATTTACATCATGGTATGACAAAGCTTTATGATAATAAACCTTTGCACTGTCAGTTTCACCCATGTCAAAAAATCGACTTGCAGCAAGCCAGGTTTGTAACATCATTTCAGTTATTCCGAAATTATTTTTCTTGCCAACCTCAAGGTATATATCAGAAATGTCAAGCGCTTTATCGTACATTCCAATATTATCGTAGATAAGTCCCAGACCTCCAAGAACTTTTAATGTATCTCTCACATTCCCGACTGTTGTCCCGTTTTCCTGATGCTCACGAAATTTATCCAAAGCTATATTTCCATACTCAATTGCTTTTTCATAATTTCTGGCATAATAATGTACTATTGCAATATCGTAATATGTATCAGCTATTGAATGTTTATTATTTAGTTTTTCATATATCTGTAGTGCTTCAAAACCATTTTTTAATGCTTCAGGGTAATTATCCTGGTAAAACCTGATCAATCCTAAATTCCGGAAAGCTGCAGCAATGCCCTCCTGGTAATCCAGTTCCTTAGCCAGGTTCATGGCCTCTTCAGCATATCGTTCACTTAGATCAAAATCTTGAAATGAAAGTGATTTTGCCAGCCTGATTAATGAATTTACCCGCTCATTTTCATGCTGAAACGGTAGTATAAAAAGAAGACTGTCAACATTATAGGTAGCGAATGATAAGAAATTTTGTGCAAAGCATTCACAAGTTAGAAAAACAAGGAATAACAAGAGCGGGATTTTACGGGTAAATCTATTTAAGCTTAAAGTTTTCATTTTGGTAGAGTTTTATCCATAACCAATAAGATCATTTCTTTGATATGTATGCCACGATGTTTACACCAAATGAAAGCAAATATTGAAAATTGTCCCCCTATCTTTGTGCCATATGGCAAATTTAACAAAGATGATAGCTTTTTTATCTTTTCATCTTTGTTAAATGGTTGAAACAATGACAAATGGCACAAAGCCAGATAAAGACATTTTGGCTTTTTTCAAGCCAAATGGCTTTATCTTGAGGGGGTTAGGGGTGGAATTCGTATCTCCTCAAAATCATGTTAAATTGTGTATATTTTAAGGGATTGAGATTTAAAAAGAAAAGCGTCAGGGTACCATTATGATGAATTAAGAATAGATTGAGATAATCTTGTCATTTTAAAGTCTTGAC
>JABMQA010000838.1 GCA_013203545.1 Bacteroidota bacterium | reverse complement strand
GAAGGGTCCGGTGGCAAAGAATCAACCTGATAAATTTGTTTGGTATATAAAGCCAGCATTTCGATGAATGCAGGCGGAAAATTAGTGTCGTCCGCCAGGTAGGATTGCTCATTGGAAAAACCCAAAACAGGACGAATCCTGTTATCTGCCGATACGATGACAAACCCCTCGGTAATATTGATGTTAAAGATGTAGAATAGCGGGGTTTCAGCCATTGTCTTCACCAAAACCAGTTCAGCAGAAACCTGATCCAACGACAGACCGGTTGTTTTTGAAAATTGCAGCCAATAGTGGTTTTTAGCAACCTGTCCCGCCAGCTTGTTGTGTACAATACCTGAATGGGCCACACCTTGAAAAATAACAAGAGCAGATAATAAAAATAAACGGTAAAATCTTTTCATAGTATTATTCTTTCCCTTTTGAACCTTCTAAAATACAGATTTAAAAACAAGTAAAATCAAACAACGATTTCATTTTACTTTTCCCCTTAACAAAGGTAGCATTGTTTTATTAAATGCCGTACACCTAAACATAAAATACCCCGGTTGACATACATCAGCCGGGGCACCTTTTAATGGTCTTATTATAATAATTATTGCAAGATCACTTTATGCATGGTTGTGGTCTTTGATGACTCAATTTTGATCATATAAATTCCTTTTTGGTGTTTGCCCAGATCGAGGATAATATTACTGTCACCCGGATTTTCAACATATTTTATTTCCTGACCATCAACCGACATCAGGAATACCCGATCAGAATGTTCAATACCGGCAACAGTAATAATTCCTGTTGTTGGATTGGGGAAGATAGATACGGGACCTGTTTTTTGTGGGTCAATACCTGCTGGGTCATATTTAAACCCTTTTATTACAGACAAACCATTTGAGGTAAACAAACCCTGGTTGGGAGCCACCGGATCAAATTGAGTTTCAAGTTCAAAAATCAAGTGTTGACCAGGACGGTAAAGTTTGAATTCAATTCTTTCATCAATTTCAAACCCATCAATTTCACTGCTGAACGGATCATCCCCAAATATAGAAAGGCCAATTGAATTATCGTTGTATTCTGCAGCGCCGTAACAGATGCCATTGGCTGAAAATGCACCAATAACATCGCCGTCATGTAAAACGTCTAAAGCCGTTCCGGTTACCGCTATTGTATGAATATCGGCAGTTGCATTTATCATATCCCAGCAAGGGGTCAGATCCTGATTATTAACAGGAATATCCATCATTGTTTTCAAGCCTCCCTGGCATTGTGAAAATTCAAGATTGAAACCATCCTGGGCCATTAACATATAGGCCCTTCCTGCAACCAGGTGGTCAAGTGTTTTGATGTTGTATTCCGGCCAGTAAACTGCAAACCCTGATATCTCCCGAACGATGATGAGATCGTCCAGGTGGCTATTAAACAATGGAATTACGTTAACTTCACATGGAACCGGAACAGGTATATAATTCCAACCCTCCTGAATTTGAACAGATATGTCCGTGAGGCCGGCGCCTTTAAATTCAAATACAGATTCCTCGGCCATTTTAATATTGTAACCGGATTTGTTTTCCCAATCAATAAGTGTATTTACCCCGGACGATGGCCAGAACATTCCATCATAGTTATACATGAGTTCCAGGTTATTACTGATGGGCGCAAACAGCAGGCCAAGGTCTTTGTCCCGTGGGGCAACCGGGCTGGATATTCCGCTCCATCCCTGTGGAATTATTAGCTCAAATTGGTCACCGGCAAAAAGATCTGTTGTTACCGACATCCCCAAAGGTGAAAAAGTTCCCTGGTTTTGCTGGTTGGGATCATATGTTGCAATGGCAGTATATTCAAGTTCCTGGCTGAATGAGTATAATTTCCAAATAAATTCCTCACCATATGTAAACCCATCTTTCATGGGTGTGAAACCCTCATCACCATAAGCAATAATCGGCACATTGATACTTCCATCCCATGCAACGGCACCACCACACCGGTATTGATTGTTTCCTTCCTGGTAAAAGACACCTAAATAATCTCCGGGTTCAACAGGCACTTCAAATATCCTTGGATTTGCAGAAACTGGAATGGCAATGATATGTTGGCTGGAAGTTGGTTCATAATTCCAGCCAGGTGGGTAAATCGAAAGAATTTCTATAACTTCGATATAGCCCTCCTTTATTTCTACATCACTTCCATTAATGCCACTAACAGTAAGTTTTACGTTAAATATACCCGGGGTGTTAAATATTACAACCGGATTCTGTTGATATGTCAGGGTGGGTGAAGCGCCATCAATATTCCAAATCCAGAATGAAGGATTACCTGATGACATATCATAAAAGTGAATGATTTCGCCCTGGTATATGGTTGTAAAATCAGAAGTGAAATCTGCAACAACCGGGGGTGTATAGGATACATGAATATAATCTTCCTTTATTTTTGTATCGGTTCCGTATTGATTTGTTACGGTTAACTGAACATCGTATGCCCCTTCATCAGCATAAATAATATTTAACGGATTCTGATCGGAAGAACCGGTAGGCGTACCACCTTCAAAAGTCCAACTCCAACCTGTGGGGCTATTGGTTGACAGATCAGTGAAATCAATGGGTTCGCCCACTTCAATTGAGTTGAAATTTACTTCAAAATCGGCGACTGGAACGGGAAGTACATTAACCGTAATATATCCTGATTTTACTTCAGAGTCGGTACCGTAAATATTAGTAGCCGTAAGTGTTACACCATAGATTCCGGGGGAATTGTAGGTAATGGCTGTAGGATTTTGAACCAACGCTGTTTGGGGTTCAGCTCCCGGAAACTGCCAGGACCATGATGTAGGACCGTTTGTGGTGAGGTCGGTAAAACCGATGGATTCCCCTGCATAAATCGTGGTAGAACTTGCTTCAAAATCCGCATTGGGCAGCGGAAGAACAGTAACTGTAATATAAGCCGTTTTGGTTTCTGTGTCTGAGCCAAAAGCATTAACAACGGTCAATGTTACATCATAG
>JABMQA010000837.1 GCA_013203545.1 Bacteroidota bacterium | reverse complement strand
GTATAAGCTGAAGCAAAGTTAGTAGCAGGTTGTGACAGGAGAGACCCTGCAGGGCAAACAAATGCGTCAATCGACTCAGGGTGTGTGCCTTCAGCATGTATTACAGCTTCGTCTCCGAATGATTCAACCAGGTCACCTGTGATCATCTTTGGATTATGAATGGCTTCATCGGTTTGGGTATATACTACGGTAATGCTGTAATCCAGGTCGTCAGTTCCAACGTTTGATACATTCATGTTTTGTGTTTCACTGCCGGGATGGGCTACTTCAAATGTAAATTCAACCGGAGTAACTTCAATAATTGGATCACCACCGGGGCCTGCTGTCTGGGTTAAGGTAATGTCATCAAAGAATGCTTTTGGAGTTCCGTTGGCATTCCATGCATATAGGTTCATAGCCGAAAGCTGGTTGAGTGTGCCTGTACCAAAAGTACCTGTGCTCCATTGCCATGAGATAATTAGCGCTCCATTAACATAAATGTCGCTCCAGTCGGCATCGAGGTCAACATCAACCTGTACATCGGTCCATTCGTCATAGTTATAGTTGAAAACACCAGCACCAGCACCACCTGCATCAATGGTACCGATTCCACCTGCATCAAAATAAGCCTGTGTTCCCCATTGGCTACTTGCTCCGGCAAAATCCTGCAGGATGTTGAAATAACCGAAGAATCCTGTTGGTACATAGATGCTGAATTCCACACTGTAAGCGCCTGAGGTTTTATCACCAAATAATAAAACGGCATCATTGGTTTCTTCGATTACAACAGAATTGCTTCCGCTCTGTGCAACTTCATCGGTTACATATGGATCTTCTGCGCTACCCGGGCTGCTGCTCCATGTATCCCAGTAATCTATTCCCAGGCCAAGGGCTTGAGCAACCAGTTGGTCACCTGCGCTGTATGCTTCAAAGTCTTCGTAAATCTCAACAGGGGTAACCATTTCGAAGTCGATGTCATCGAAAAAGGCTTTTGGTGTTCCATTAACATTCCAGGCGTAAAGGTTCATTGCCGAAAGCTGGTTTAATGTACCCGTTCCGAAAGTTCCTGTACTCCATTGCCATTCAATAATAAAGTTTCCATCTACATATATTTCAGACCAGTCACTGTCGAGGTCAACCATGATTTCAACAAATGTCCAGGTGTCATAGCTATAGTTGAAAACACCGGCACCTGCGCCACCGGCATCAATAGTTCCGATTCCACCGGCATCGAAATAAGCTTGCGTACCCCACTGGCTTGCGGTACCTGCAAAGTCTTGCAGAATATTGAAATAGCCGTAAAAGCCAGTTGGAATAAGGACATGGAAACTAACATTGTACACCCCTTCTGTTTTGTCGCCAAAAAGCAAAACTGCATCATTGGTACCTTCAATTACCACAGAGTTGTTTCCACTAAATGCAAATTCATCCGAAACGTAGGGGTCTTCGGCACTCCCAGGGCTGCTGCTCCAGGTGGTCCAGTAATCAATGCCCATTCCAACGGCTTGAGCCACCAGTTGGTCGCCTGCGTTGTATGATTCAAATTCTTCTATAAACTCCAGGTTTCCGCCATAGATCAGAATACCTAGGGCACCACCAACAACCCAAGTCTGACCATTATCTGTTGATTTTGTGAAGGCATCATTGATTGTGCCGTCTTTGTTGATGGCCAAATCCCATAATGCATCAGCATCATTCATGTCTTCAGAAATCTGCCCGATTCTAATACCATCGGGTAATCCTGAATTGACCGCTATCAAATCCTGTGAGAATAATAAAATTGAAATAGAAAGAAAATTAATTAACAATCCATATTTTTTTTTCATAACCCAATGTTTTTATTGTTTAACAAAACTCGTAACGCTAACATGATCCTTATTCGTAATTTTTATCAGGTAAATTCCCGGTTCCAGACTGGCAATGTCAATAATGGTTTGATTACGGAACGTCCCCAACATCATCAGGATTCCTTGAATATTCATTAGTGACCAATTGCAGCTTCCTTGGAAGGTTGTCTTAATATGCAAGATGTCCCTTGCCGGATTCGGATAAATCTCCATATCCGTTGAATTATCCAGGACGGATACCGCACCAACCTTCAGTTGATCGATGGCTGAAATCCCATTCTCAGAAAATTCCCCATCATTCTGGGGTTGACCGGGATTCCAGGTGGCTATGATTTCGAATACTTCTCCCGTTGTAATGCGTGCAAGTCGTAACAGGATTTGTTCACTTTCGGTAAAACCTTCCACATCGGTTGTGAGCGGATCATCGCCAAATATGGACAAAAGGGTTGTTTCCGCAGGATTAGCAAGCTGAACATAGCCGGCACATCTTCCAGAACTGGTAAATGCGCCTAAAACGTCTCCTGACTCTATGTTTGATGTCGCTTCCGGCAATAAGGCAATCACATGTGAAATGGCAGTTTCATGGCAATCGCTCCAGGGATTGATACCTGGAGAGTAGCGAGGGTTGAAACCCGGAATGGATTTAAGTTGCCCACAGACGGGATAGCTAAAAGTGCCTGTGCCTGTAAACGTATTCATTAGATATGCCTTGCCGGGTTGAAGATATCCCAGGGTATTAATTCCCATCTCAGGCCAGCAGACTTTCCATCCGGCCACCTCCTTAACCATAAT
>JABMQA010000836.1 GCA_013203545.1 Bacteroidota bacterium | reverse complement strand
GCCATACTGAGGATAAAAGCAGCGCGGTTATAATTACACCGGAACTGATGATACCAGCCACCGGGATTATCATTACTGCAATAGCCGTTGCAAGTATCCACACAAATATAAGCTTCTTAAGCTGATCTTCGCTCAGGTAGTTGGTAAGCGACGAAAAGCCCGCTACTTCATATTCTTTGCCGTATTTAAGCAACAGTAAAATGAAGTGAGGTACCTGCCAGATAAAAAGAAGGGTGGATATTAAAATTATGGTGGGATTAAAAAGATAGCCTCCGGCAGCCGTCCACCCGATCATAGGCGGAAAGGCCCCGACAAATGCCCCCGCAAGGATCGCAAAGACGGTCCGTCGCTTCATGGGTGTATAAATGGCATTGTACCAAAAAAGGGTAAATAACCCTATCAAACAAGCAGTAAGGTTGGTACCAAAAAACAAAATTGCAGTGCCCGCGAAGGAGAGAAATACCGAAAAGAAAAGTGTTTTGTTTGCTGAGTAGCGTCCGCTGGGAATCGGACGTCCCTCTGTTCTTCCCATCAGCGCATCAAAGCGGTACTCCTGGTATTGGTTAAGCGCTGCGGAACCACCAGCCAATAAAAAAACACCAAGTGTGGCAATAACCGCTCCGATATTAAACGCTCCGCTATACACCAGGTATCCGGTAAGCGAACTGATGGAAACGGCAAAGGGAATCTTGATTTTGCTGAGTTCCACAAAAAGTGTTACCGATGATTCCAGTTTATTGCGCATCGCCACCTAAGGACTTAATATACTCGATAAGTTGTTCAACCTCAGTATCTGATATCATACCTATGTAGGAGGGCATAATTCCTGAGTTATATCCAAGCACAACCTGGCTATTGGGATCATACACCGATTGCCTGATGTATGCTGCATCTATTTTAATCGTTTGTTCCTTTCCATCAACAACAACTTTCCGGTCCAATCCCCAGATACCTTTAAAACTATTTGCGACCAGTTTTGTACCATCAGACGAATGGCATGCTACACAGCCATTCGTTTTAATCACATTAAAACCGGCAGCCACTCTATCCAGATCGCTCTCACCCTCCGGTGTCAACATCCATTCAGCCCATTCTTCGTTGTTTACTACTTCAACAGTGGTAAGCATGTAGGAATGTCGCAGGCCGCAATACTCCGCACACATCAGGTCGAACGAACCATATTGGTTTGCTGTAAACCACATATAGTTATTACGACCGGGAACCACATCCTCCTTTACACGAAAGGCGGGAATGTATAGGTTGTGAATTACATCCACAGATACCAGATTGATCTTAACGGGCCTGTCTTTGGGGACAATAAGCTTGTCACTTTTTTTACCATTTTCATATTCAAATGTCCAACTCCACATCCGCGCAATGGCTTTAACAGGAATGGCATCTTCGGGAACATCCCGCATGGGGGCAAAACCAGCCCACCCAAAATAAAACATAACCAACACAAGTATGGTAGGAATTACTGTCCAGATGATCTCGAGTTTTACACTTCCGGTAATCGAAGTATCAGCTTTGGGATGTCGCTTTTTGTTATATTTAAAAACAAAGTAGATCATTACCGCCGTAATCCCGACGAGAAAAAAGACAGAGATGCCTATGATCACATAAAAAGCAAGATCTACACCTTCAGCAAAATTTGATGCTCCGCTCATTTTATTCCTCCGTTTTAATAATACAAGAAATCAGTAAATAACACCATCAATACAGCAATAAACAGGAGCCCTACCCCAACTACAATGGTTTGCAAAAACCTGTTCTCGAACTTGAGATGCATAAAGTAAGTTCCGACAAGATACGTTTTAAGCGTAGCAATTACGAGGGCAACCATTACAGTTAATGCCTGAAAATCGAATTGGGCAATTTCGATGGTGATCATCGTAAAAATCAATAGATCAATCCAAACCAGGATATTGAATTTATAATCTACAATATGTACTTCGTTTTTTTCTAACATATTCACAGTGTTTTAAATGATTAGATAAAAAAGCGGGAAAAGGTAAATCCAGATCACATCTACCAGGTGCCAGTACAATCCGGCATTTTCGAGATAGACAATCCGCTGCTGGTTCACAGAACCCTTTTTGATGAACCACGCCACTATCAGCAGCAAAATCGCCCCGACAATTACGTGCACCGCATGCAAGCCTGTCATAAGAAAGTACAGGTTAAAGAACTGAGCCTCACCCGGAGGCAGCTCCTTGTAATGGTCCATTCCAGGAAACATACCATGTTCAAACTTTATAGTCCATTCGTAATATTTATTAAACATGAAAGCTACTGCAAACACGATGGTGATCATAATCAGGTCAATTGCCTTTTTGGAATCACCTTTTTGCAGCGCAGTAATCGACAGGGCAACCGTTAAACTGCTGGTAAGCAGAAAAACAGTATTGATCGCACCTACAACCAGGTTTAATTGGGAAGATCCTTCGTGAAAGGCTTCCGGATTAAGGAAACGGTATGTTGCGTACACGATAAACAAGCCCCCGAAAAGCAATACCTCTGTAAACAGAAATAACCACATTCCAAGCTTTATCCCATACGCATCGAAGTGAGCAGTGTGATTTTGTGAAACTGATTCCGAACTCATCATTTTCCAATTTTATGATTCATTTTTGATATATTCTTCATAATCCCTGTAATCGTAAGGGCCACGGGTTACAACAGGTGTTTCTTCGAAATTATAGAGGGATGGGGGCGATTGGGTATGGGTCCAGTCCAATGTTACCGATTTCCATGGATTGGTTGAAGCTTTTGGCCCTTTTCTGCCATTTATCAGGTTTACAATTACGATGATCAACCCTATTGCCATTACCCATGATCCGACAGTTGATACCAGGTTTGGAATGGTAAATTCAGGCAGGTAGTCGTAATATCTTCTGGGCATTCCCATCATTCCCAAAACCAACATCGGAAAATATACCAGGTTGAACCCGATAAACAGCACTGTAAATCCAATGTTTGCCCACTTTAAATTATACATCCGTCCCCATATTTTGGGATACCAGAAATGGATGGCGCCAATAAATGCAAAGCCGGTACCCCCAAACATCACATAATGGAAATGTCCCACCACAAAGTAGGTATCATGAACATGGATGTCGGTGGCAAGGGCGCCCACCACCAGGCCGGTTAACCCGCCGATCGTAAACAGAAAAATAAATGCCAGTGCATAAAGCAAAGGCGGTTTTATATCAATAGAACCTTTGTACAAAGTCGATATCCAGTTGAAGACCTTAATGGCACTGGGAATGGCAACCAGGAAGGTAAGGATGGAAAATATAATCCTTGCAGGGCCACTCATTCCGGAGGTGTACATGTGGTGACCCCAGACAAAGTAACCGATAAAAGCAATAGCCAGACTGGAATAAACAATCACCTTATATCCGAAAATGGATTTTTTCACAAAAACAGGTATGGTTTCCGAAACAATGCCCATCGCCGGCAAGGCCATGATATAAACCGCCGGGTGCGAATAAATCCAGAAAAGGTGCTGATAAAGAACCGGGTCACCACCGATGGAGGGATCAAACAATCCGATACCCAGCGTGCGCTCGGCAACAATCATCAGCAATGTGATTCCAACCACCGGTGTTGCCAGAACCTGAATCCAGGATGTGGCATATAAAGCCCACGGAAACAGGGGCATTTTCATCCAGGTCATACCCGGTGCGCGCATCTGGTGGATGGTAACGATAAAGTTTAGCCCGGTTAGAATAGAGGAGAATCCCAGGATGAAGGCCGCCAGTACTGCAACCGTAACATTTGTACCCGTTTTAACACTGTAAGGTGCGTAAAAGGTCCAGCCGGTATCGGCAGGTCTATCACCATATAACAACGTTGAAAGTGCAAGGAGGCCTCCGATAACGTAAAGATACCACGAAACGAGATTGAGCCGTGGAAAGGCTACATCAGGGGCTCCAATGAGCATGGGCAACACAAAATTCCCGAATATAGCCGGAACGGCAGGAATAATAAACAGAAAAATCATGATCACACCATGCAGGGTAAACACTTCATTATAAACCTGTGCGCTCATGATGGTTTCGCCGGGGGCAATCAGTTCCAGCCTCATGAGAAGCCCCAAACAGAATGCTACAACAAAAAATCCCGAAATGGCATAGAAATATAAAAGGGCAATTCGCTTATGATCGTGCGTGACCAACCATGAAGCAAGCCCTCTTTTTTCATGAAAAAAATCAACATATAATTTTTGGTGAGGAATAGCAGTCATATATGAAATGTTAAATTATGAATTTTAAATGCTACCGATTACATGTTCCCGGCAGCATTGTGAGATTATCCTTTCTGAAAACGTCTTTTTCTTTTTTTACTAAAGATCAGGTAAAGCAGCAAACTGCCTGCAAACAATAGTATGACCGTTGCAGAGACTTTAGTGATATTAAAAACATACTTTTTGCCTTCCGGGTCGTAGCTGAAACAATAGTTTAGGATTTTATTGATGGTGGGACCGGATTTTCCTTTGGCCGCCTCAGCCAGGGCCATTTTTAAATCAAAAGGCAGAAAATAGACCCCATACAAATACCGGGTAATTTTACCATCCGGGCTTAGAACCAT
>JABMQA010000835.1 GCA_013203545.1 Bacteroidota bacterium | reverse complement strand
TGTTTTTTAAATATCCTAGTGTGTTGCCGTAAAAGTACACCTGGCTGTTTTCCCCGGAATAATTCTTACCACCATACCTGAACAGGCAATGATCAAACTGCCCAACGCCGTCATAGGAACTGTTGCCATTCAAAGTTACCGTATACCAGTCACCCTTAGCCGGAGCAGAAACACTACCATCACCATTCAGATCCCCACCGTATTCATCATCCTTAAATGAGGTAAAAACAACGGGATCATCGCTTGTACCATTTGCATTCAGGGTACCAAACACCTGAATGTTTCCGTTACTCAGTTTAATAATTTCACCTGGTGGAAAAGTAAGGCTTACGCCATTGCTTACTGTAACAAGTCCAGGAAAAACAAGCGGAAAACCTGTTATTGTTTCCGACAGTGTCAAATCCTGATTCACTGTCCCATAAATACTAAGTGCATCATAGCCATTCCCACTCCCGGTATTTCCAGTATAATCCTGGATATTAACATTATCAATCTTTCCTGCCCATCCGCCATTGTTGCTTAACTGACAATCGGTAATATTGGTTCCACCTCCGGATAAATACACTCCATGTGAACCATTGGCATTTATCAAACAGTTATCTATTTCCAGGGAGGAACCTGTTAAATAGACGCCATAAGTATTATTATCATTGATAGTATTATTGGATATCTCCACACCGGAGGCCGAAATAACTATCAGGCCCGAGGTAGATGAATGTGAAATGGTGGAATTATTAATGTAACCCTGGGTGTTGGCATAAAAATATACCTCACAATATTCACCAGAATAATTTTTTCCACCGAAGCGGATCAGGCAATGATCAAACTGACCAATTCCATCATAGGAACTGTTACCATTTAATGAAATGGTATACCAGTCCCCCTTTTCCGGAACGGTTATATCACCATCACCATTCAGGTCGCCGCCAAAGGCGTCATCCTTGAAGGAGGTGAAAATTATCGGATCATCGAAGGTTCCATCAGCAAGCAGGGAACCCAGAGCCTGAATATTTCCATTGGTAAGTTTTATTACCTCACCGGGAGGAAAGGTAAGTGAAAAACCGTTATTAATCACAAG
The DNA here is from genome assembly GCA_013203545.1 of Bacteroidota bacterium. Classification (GTDB taxonomy): domain Bacteria; phylum Bacteroidota; class Bacteroidia; order Bacteroidales; family 4484-276; genus JABMQA01. The sequence continues at coordinate 4,372 of JABMQA010000835.1, read as the reverse complement.
ATTCCCATTAATTACCAAGGGAAATCCAATTGTAGCTTCCGAAAGAATCAGATCCTGATTGATGGTACCGTACATGGAAAATGCGTCGTACCCGTTTCCAGTGCCTGTATTACCCGTGTAATTCTGAATGGTGGAGTTATCCAGTTTCCCGGCCCATCCTCCATTGTTATTGATAAAGCAATCGGTGATCTGATAATTTGATCCTGAACTATAAATGCCGTGAGATCCACAATTGGTTATGTCGCAATTATCAATTAAGCCAGTCGAACTGGAAACATAAAGTCCCAAGCCACCATTATTGTCAATTTCATGGTTTAATATATCAACGGTTGATGAATATAGTTCAGCACCATAGGTGGTATTGTCAAATAAAACATTGTCATTAAATTCATAATTACTGGTGCTATGAATCTTAATGGCTCCACTATTACTCTGTTCAACCGAGTTATTCTTAAAATATCCGGTATTGGCTGCATAAACATACACCGTTGCATACTCTCCGCTATAGTTTTTTCCACCATACCTGAAAAGACAATTGTCAAATTGCCCGACACCATCATAGGAACTGTTACCGTTAATAGTAACTGTGTACCAGTCGCCTCTTGCCGGGCTTGAAACACTTCCATCATTGTTAAGGTCACCGCCATAACTATCATCCTTGAATGAAGTAAACACAATCGGTTCAGCAAGGGCCCCATCGGCTATTAGCGTACCATAGGCCTGGATATTTCCATTGGTGAGTTTGATGATCTCCCCCGGTGGAAAAGTAAGCGTATTTCCATTGGCTACTGTTAAAAGGCCTGTAATTACAAATGGAAAACCAATTCCTGCCTCCGAAAGTGTTAAATCCTGGTTGATAGTCCCATACATATAGAAAGCATCATACCCGTTACCACTTCCCGAATTACCCGAATAGTCCTGAATATCCACATTATTTAGACCCACTGCCCAGCTTCCGTTGTTGTTGATCTGGCAGTTGTCGATGTCGGTTCCCCCACCGGAAAGATAAATTCCATATGATGCATTTTCGTTAACCACACAATTTTCTATAGCCAATGAGGAACTATTAATATCAATACCATTAGTCTGGTTATTATTAATGGTATTCCCTGCTATCTCCAGGTTGGATGAACTATGTACTCTCAGCCCTATTGAAAGACTATGCTCAACAACACTGTTTTTAATGTATCCGTAGGTATTGGCATAAAAATATACTATTGCCTGCTCACCGGAATAATTCTTACCTCCATACCTGAAAATGCAGTGATCAAACTGCCCGACACCATCATAGGAACTATTGCCATTGAGCATTACGGTGTACCAGTCGCCGGGAGCCGGATTTGAAACAGGGCCGTCACCATTCAGGTCGCTGCCATAGGTATCATCCTGAAAAGAGGTAAACACAATTGGGTCGATCTCAGTTCCGTCAGCAAGCAGGGTACCATAAACCTGAAGATTACCATTGTTTAATTTAATGACCTCACCGGGATTGAAGGTTAGCGTATATGCATTGCTAACGACAAGGTTTCCACTGATAACAACTGGAAATCCAATGTTTGAAGCTGCAAGTGTAAGATCCTGATTGATGGTACCGTATATACTGAATGCATCATACCCATTGCCTGTGCCCGAATTTCCCGAATAATTCTTTATATCGCAATTGCCCATTGTTGCCGCCCAGCCACCATTGTTATTTATCTGGCAGTTGGTGATGTTGTAGCTGGCACCGGAACCGGATATTCCATGTGACCCGTTACTATAAATGTTGCAATTTTCGATTAAAGCTCCAGCTCCTGAAACATTTATCCCTTCGGTATTGTTATCTGAAACTGTACACCCGGTAATATCAATGGCAGAGTTAGTGAACTGACCGCCATAGGTGCCGTTGTTCGAAAGTATATTGTTATCAAACACAATATTGCTGCAATTTTGGATTCTCACACCTCCTGTTGAACTGTGTTCAACTGTACTGTTGGTCAAGTATCCATATTCGGTAGCATAGAAATAAATATTGCATTGCTCACCACTATAGTTCTTTCCTCCATACCTGATCATACAATAGTCGAACTGCCCCTCGCCATGATAGGCTCCCTGGCCATTTATACTCATCATATACCACTCACCAGGATTTGGCAGACCGCTGGAGCCGGAAATAACTTCACCAACTGAATTGTCATTACTTGAGGTGAACACGATGTTATCAGATGCTGTCCCATTTGCGATAAGCGTACCGTAAACAAACAGGTAGGTGTTGGCTGCGAACTTGATAACAGTTCCTTCCTGTATTTCAAGTGTACTGCCGTTATCTACAGTTATACCACCAGAAACGTAGTAGGTTTCGGTATTTACCCACGACTGGCCTGAAACATTTCCGGTAACCGTGGTATAAGCGTTCAAAATCGTAGGAATAATCATTACGATTAAAAACAGGGCTGTGGTTGTTAAAAACTTTTTCATATTGCGTAGTTTTTTTTGATGCGATAAATTTATGACAAATTTTTATATTCATTAATTGTGATATGCTATTTTTTAGATTAAATCGTGTTAAAAAGCCAATTTCAAAATTTCAATCCAATTCGACGGTAAAAGTCATAATTATTTCGCTCCTGTGCAATAGGGGGAATGGTTCATAAAAATAGGGTGATTACCCTAAAAAATGAAAACGGCATTTACATAGGAATAATATAGTGAGCAAAACCATTTTTTATTATTACTATTTTAACGATTTACGGAGCCAAAAACTTTAAAGACAGACACCTTATTTCAAGGGTAAGGGAGGTTTCCGTTCCTGCTTTTTTTCTGACAATTTACGCTTTTCATCCAATCGCCTTTCATCGGATTGTGGTGGCGGTTTGGTGGGGATACGTTTTTTGGCTGGTTTTAGCGCCTTTTTGATCAGATCATAAAACCTTTCGATTACCCGTTGTTTGTTTTTAAGCTGGGTCCTTTCCGATTGGGAAGTGAGGATCAGGTCGCCATCGGAATTAATCTTATTTTTCAGTTTACCCATTAACAACCCCTTTTCTTCATCAGACAAAAGCCGGGATGCCGGTATATTGAAACGTAACTCCACCCTGGTATTTACCTTGTTCACGTGCTGGCCGCCCGGCCCACTGCTGCGTGTGTGGGTAAGAATGAACTCGTTTTCGAATAGCCGGTTAAGTAAATCTTCCTGCATAAGCATTAGTTTTCTGTTACTTAAACAAATTAATGCCGGATTAATTTTGTTGTGATAATAAAATTGAAAGCACAAAGCGCAAAATTCCAAACTCAAATCAGAAGCATGTACTGGACTATATAGGCGGAAGTATGGCACCAACTGTCGGTGGTCAGGCAGGTATTGTCTATTTAAAGCAACTTTTTTACTTTCTTCTACAATTCTTTATTTATCTTTCCATTTGTATTTATCTTTTTTAAATATCTTTGGGGGTATCATTGATAAGCTAACTATATAAATTTTTGGACAAGTTAAAAGAAACCAAATACAATAAATATAAAAACAAAAGAAACTGATTATGAAAAACAATGAAAAACCAAATTACTGTAAGTTTGACGACAAATCGGACAAAGCATTTTTTGCTGCATATTTGAATACGGCAAAGCAAAATGTATTTATCGTTTTCAGGGATATTTCTGAAAGGCTGGGACTGGGTTTTGACCTGAATGACGATGATAATATGTTGGATGCTGTGCTTTGGAAAAAGCTAACAGCTAATACAGAGCCGGAGGTATCTTTAAAAATTATTGAAAGGATTGAGGATAAATTCCCATACGCAAATTACCTGGCTAAGAATTATGCTTATTTTAATCGAAAAGAAAGAGAAGCACAACCAGAAGACTACGTTGAGGTATTTATTATCTTTATTCAACAGCTTTATGATTTCAGAAATTATTACACCCATGCCGTACACGATCCTGTTGAAACACCAAAGGAAATTATCCCGGGAATGCAACTACTATTTGATGCGGCCAGACGAGGCGTAAAAAAGAGATTCGAACTAAGCACCAACGACCTTGACCATTTGGTGAGGTTGACACGGGTTGGAAAAGAGCGAAATGCCAAAACTGTTGAGCGAACTAACTTTCATTATTCCTTTGCGGATGACAAAGGAGAACTTTCCGAAAAAGGTTTTGCTTATTTCGTATGCCTTTGGTTGCAAAGAAAAGATGCACAAATGTTTCTCAAAAAACTAACGGGTTTTAAGAGGAGTGAAACACCAAGTCAAAAAGCGACCCTCGAAACATTTACTTTTTATTCCCTTAGGTTACCACAGCCCAAATTACAAAGTGACAACAATACGGCAGGTGTACTTTTGGATATGGTAAACGAGTTAACCCACATTGCGTAAAAAACCACTCGCCCAAAAAAATA
>JABMQA010000834.1 GCA_013203545.1 Bacteroidota bacterium | reverse complement strand
TTTCATGTATGGCCAGGCATAAGGCCTTGGGGCCCATCATAATTGACGAAATACGGGAAATTTACGAAAATACCGGCACACCGATTACAGGGTTCTTTACCTACGGCGAAATTGGAAATAACCGGAATATGAGTTGTGAATTCTACAATGAAACCTGTACTTTAGCTGTGATTTCAGAACAATAAGCATACAGTTTTGTTTAATATTTAATACCAACCAGATTTATGTTTGAAAAATTAATGCAAGATGCCGAAAATAGTTGAGGAATTAATTTCCCGGATCGAATCGATACAAACGCTGGATGAATTTGAAACTGCTAAAACAGAATTGTTGGAGTATCTTCAATCAATTAATAAGGAATTGGTTGCATCAAATTTTAAATACCAGCGTTCAAGTAAGGAAAAAAACATCATTTATTCGTTACTCAATAAAACCTCCCAGGATTTAAACAATGCTATAAAATCGTTAAAGATCCGTGCTGAAGAACTATCCACACTTTTGTCTGCTATCCCGGCATTTGTCTATTTTAAAAATGAAAACCTGGAATACCAGGTTGTAAACAAATCGTTTGAGGATTTTTTGGAAGTCAGGCTTGAGGATATCAAAGGAAAAAAAGTAACAGATTTTTTGTCTGAATACAATAATATAAAGTATGAAGAAAAGGAAACTGAAGTTTTAAAACACGGTCTTCCGGTATATGGTATCGAAGAAGTGATCATTAAAGATAAAAAAAAGATCTGGCTGTCCACAAATATAGCACCTGTCAAAAACAGTAAGGGAGATGTTGTCGGCCTTGTTGGGGTATCCTATGACATCACCGAAAGGAAAAAATATGAAATAGAATTGAAACGGGCCAAAGAACAAGCCGAAGCCGGAACAAGGGCGAAAAGTGAATTTCTGGCAAATGTATCCCACGAGATCAGAACACCGATGAACGGAATTATCGGCATGACGGAAATTCTCAAACAAACACGGCTCACCAGGGAGCAACTACAGAACCTGAATACCATCGAAAATAGCGCAGATAGTTTGCTGAGTCTGATCAACGATGTTTTGGATTTCTCGAAAATAGAGGCTGGTAAACTCAACTTTGAAATTATTCAGTTTAGTTTAAACAGCGTATTGTCCGACGTGGAAAAAATACTCAGTGCACGTGCCAGTGAAAAAGGCCTGGAATTTAAAATATTTACCGAACATACCATCCCTGAAAAGATTATTGGAGATCCGCACCGGCTCAAACAGGTGATCCTTAACCTTGCCAATAACGCTGTTAAATTTACAAGCAAGGGTTCAGTTAAAATCTTTATTAACCTTCTTGAAAAAAATCGTTCGGGCATTAAATTCAAATTCGAAGTACAGGACACCGGTATCGGAATTTCAAAGGAGGCGGGTAAAATGGTGTTTAAAGAGTTTACCCAACTTGATGCTTCCACCACACGAAAATTTGGTGGCACAGGACTGGGATTGTCCATTTCAAAAAAACTCGCCCATTTAATGAATGGAGAGATCGGTGTTGAAAGTGAAGTTGGGAAAGGATCAACATTTTGGTTTACAGCCAAATTTGGAAGGGTCAAGCAAAGGAAATCGGAGAATTTGAAAGCAGAACAGGAAAAGTTGGATTTTATTGAAAAACTCGAAAAAGATCTTTCTGTTTTGTTGGTGGAAGACAATAAAATAAACCAGAAAATTGCCATCTTCAATCTGAAGAAAGCAGGATACCTGGTTGATCTGGCTGAAAATGGCAAGGATGCCGTTGAGAAATTCGAATCCGGTAATTATGACCTGATCCTCATGGATATCCTCATGCCCATAATGAATGGGTTTAAAGCCACCGAAAAAATCAGGGCCATCGAATCAAAGAGCGATGGCGCCGGGAAGAAGATAAATAACCGAATACCCATAGTTGCACTTACCGCCAATGCCATGAAAGGCGATCGTGAAGCTTGTCTGGCAGCCGGAATGGATGGATACATAAGCAAACCTTTTAAGCAGGCTGAACTGGTTGAACTGCTGAAAAATATTGTGTCCCAAAAATGATCCCTGTTTTCAATTCTGAATTACTTGCTAAGATTTACTTGAAATTCCTTATTTTCGCCCAAAATTGATTAGATGGGCTGGTTTGAAATTGTAGCTTTGATCATATCCGGGTTATTGGTTGGATTCATCAATACCCTTGCCGGTGGGGGTTCCATTATCTCGCTTTCCATATTGATG
>JABMQA010000833.1 GCA_013203545.1 Bacteroidota bacterium | reverse complement strand
TTCTGAGCATTTTTGAATTGTTGATCTGAAACAACAGATCATTGAGGTACGATACAGAAGGTGAGTAAATTTTTGTAATACTATCACTCACCCGCCTGCTGTTGTCGAGCGTTGTGTATGTTAGAATACTGCTGATGAATACACCGATGATGATGATCCCAAAACCAACGATGAGTTTAGTCTTAACGGTAAAGCGAAATTTCATGTTAACGTATTCTTGTTATTCAACATTGTAGCTACATTATTGACGGACCCTATTTTATCAATATGGCCAGTCTCTCCAAATCAGAGCTCACTTTTAGGCCGTATTTGGTGGCATTGGTTTTTTTCAGCTCAAATTTTTGTTTGCTGCCATCCACTACAAAATTAATGGCAGCACCGGCTGACGCCATACCTTCTTTATCGGTAATAACAAGTGTGCTATATCCTTTGATTCGATTAAGAATACTACCGATATCACCAGAGCGGCCGGTGGGGACATATATAATGTGGCAACTGCCTATTTCATCAGAAGTCCGGTATTTTTTTACCATAATGGGTTGACTGCCCACTTTTCTGCTTTTTGCAAGTGTTTCAAGTTCTTCGATAATAGGTGAATTGCCAATGACCCCAATAATAAAGTCGCCGGATCGCATGTTTTCAGGCCATTCGATGTGCTTGGTGAAATTGTAGATGAATACAGTTTGAAGTTTTTCACCTTGTGCAAACGTTCCGACCGAAAAAGTTAATAACAGGGTTAATGATATGATAAATTTCAATTTCATTATAGCGTAGGTTTCGGTTTAGTGTTAAAAATTAAGATTGAGCCCGATCAGGTACATACCTTTCCCCTGGTCGCCAAATGCAAATTCACGATTTGAATCGTTCAACAGATTTCTTGCATTGACGTAAACAGAATTGTTTTTCCAAACCTTGTACGAGATTTTCAGGTCCACAATCGCCTTAGCGTCAATATCAACCATTTCGATCCTGTTGGTGGTGGCATCGTCATACAAAAACGATTGTTTGGTGTAATAATATACATTGGCAAAAACGTTCATTTTTTCCGTTGGAGCATAGTTGGCAGTAATACCTCCATAAAAGGTTGGTGTAGCCTTATGATTCTTGTCGACATAAGCAAACACGGTTGTGTCGTAACCATAGGCACTATGATCAACTTTGGTCAGCCAGTCGGTGAGGGAGGTATTTTGAAGTGTTCCAAAGGCTTTAACACGGAGTTTTCTGTTTATTACAACATCCAGGCTACCCGTCAGGCCAAACTGGTATGATTTCATGGGAACATTGGCAAAAGTTGCTATCAGCGTATTGTTTGGATTTACCACAGGCATTGTAAAATCCTTCGTAACATTATAAAAAACCTCAAAGTCGGTCTGTATCTTTTCGGTTAACTTATTTCTGAATCCGATCTCAAACATATCAGCGGTTGGAAGTTTCAGGTTGTCGTTTCCATGAAGTTCGAAAACTTTTGGCGGCATAATTGGTATGATCAGATCGGTATAGGTGTCGAGCATAAAAGGCCCCTGGTTGGCTCTTGAATAAACCATCCGTATCAGGCTTTTATCATCAATTTTATAGGATCCTGCAAACTGGAAGGAGAAGTAGGTATCATCGGGTTTGTTGTATTTATCACTTCTCACGGCAGCAATCAGCTTAAGCTTATCAAAAAACAGGTACTCAGCCCTTAAATGGACAGCGAATGTATTCAGTTCCTTCGATCCGGTGAAAAATCCCTTATTTGTTTCGGTTGAATATTTACCCACGTCATAAACTGAATTTTGATAACTGATTCCGGGACGGACAATAAGGTTTTTCCAGCTGTAGTCATATTCAAGGATCGCATCCATCTGCGTTAGGCCATATTCAAAATTGGGATTTTTAGCGCCAAGGTAAAGATTTTGTTTCCCAGACATATAGGATACCCTTGCGTTGATACCATGGATTTTTGTTTGAAAATTAAGGTAATTGGTCTCTGATTTACGGCTGTTCATGGGAACAGAACCATTATCGATATATACCGTTTGAACCTGAGAGTTTTGGAGACCCATTGAAAGGTCGAAATTTATCTTGTCGTTTAACTCATAAAATCCATCAAAGTTAACGGCATATTTATCGGTAGCTACATCCGGGTTGGGATAATAATCTTTGGGATTTGTCAGAAGCGGCGGTTGTGGGCAAATGGGTTAAACCCCGGCCTGGGAATTATTCCTAACGAATCCAATGGCACATACCTCTTCAAATGCATCGAAAAATAATCTTTCTGCGTCCTGTCCATAAACTGATAATTTCCAGATATTCTGAATTTAAGGTTCTTAACCGGAGAGAAGCCAACTGCTGCAGATGCTATTTTTGAATTCAGCGTACCTGCCTGCAAATCGGCATTAGCATTTAACTTTTTATCGCCTCCATCAACTGTAATAAATATGTATTACACCCATCACTGCATTTGGGCCATAAAGTGCCGATGCCGGTCCGCGTATAACTTCAATCCTTTTGATATCGTTGACGCTAACCGGCAGGGTTTCCCAGAAAGTCCCTCCCTGTAAATAGCTGTATACAATTCTGTTATCTATCATTACCAGCGACATGGTGTTCTCCGAATATAAAAGTTTTGCCCCTAAAACATCGTCATTCCCGCGAATATGAACGTCGTAATTGCCATTGGTTTTTTCCCGGACGATCAGGCCAGGGACGAGTCTCAGGGCTTCAGGTATGGAGGTGGCCCCTGAGTTGATGATCTCTTCACGCGTCAATACGGAGGCGGAAAGCGGTGCATCAAACAAGCTTTCAACTTTTTTCGAAACACTGTAAATGTCGATATTCATTAATGCTTCAAGGTCGAGGTCAAACAAATTGTTATAAGTTGTATCGACAGTCTGAGCACTTGTTCGCTGGTGACAAAAAGCTAAGGATAAAGCAATTGTCGCGATAATCAGCATGGAAGTAAAGTTTTTCATACGCTAAGAATATTGATTAATAAATCATTAAATTTGGATAATAATTCAATTAAAATCACGATTTATGGCGGCTAACCAGGTACCAAATATAGAAAAAATTTAATATCAGAATATTATTGTGGCCTCTTGACTCATCTTTACAAGGTAGGATGCACCGGGTAATAATACCTCAAGGGCTGTGATCTGTTTTTCGGGCCAGAAGGCATCAGTGCCAATTGCTTCCTTCACAATAATTAATTTATCCATCTGACCATCAAAAAGGTCGTTGATGTTTACAGCGCTTTCTGACAATACCGGAACGATGTTCCAACCTGCATTTAAGGTGATGCTTTTATCGGCAGGGAACAGGCCAGTGATGGTAAGATCGCTATTTGCCTCCATTTTAATAAAATAGCCGGATTTATAGTTCCAGTCCGATAGTGTGTTTCCGCTGGCGCCGGGTTGATAAAAATTCTGCAAATCCTGGATGATGGCGAGCTCCCCCTGAATTGGCGAACAGATGGCTTGCATGCTGCTGTTTTGTGGTTGCAGGTAAGACGATACGCCTGTCCAACCCTGTTGTAATGAAATGACCTGCTGTTCAAGTGGCTGTGTTGAAGCTGTGAGGTCCACAATGGTTGAGCCCTGTGCAGCAAAAACCTCGTCGTAGCCGGCGTAAGGGAAGGTAAACTCAACCGGTTGCGTTACGCCATTGGCCTGATCCCAATATTTAAAAATAAACCCATTTCCCGGTGTAAACCCATTGGCCTGGTCAGGTAATGAACCGTCATCCATCGATGCAATAATTTCAAGAAAATTTTCAGGGGTGATCACACCTGTTAGGATGGCTGCCCCAACACAGATTTCCAGGTTTGTATTCGGGTCGATGTCAAAAATACCTACCTCACTACCTGCCTGAAGGTCGAGACCGTTAAGCTGGGCAGATAAAACATAAAATGTCATCGGGTTAAATGGGGAACTCCACACAGGCTCAAAATACGGGCCTGTCTGAAATGTGCCATCCAGGTTTACCATGGCTGTACCTTGTGAGGAAAAACCCTCATTGTAGCCCGGATAAGGAAAGGTGAAGGTAATATTTTCGATCAAACCATGAGTCTGGGAATGGTATTTAAAAATGAAGTCGTTCCCAATGGTAAACCCGTTGCTCTGTGAGGGATTGGATCCGTCGTCCATGGAGGCGACAATTTCGAGGTATTCATTATTGATTAATTCCTGGATCAGAATGCCTGAACCCACACAAATCTCTTCACCGGAATATTGATCAAGATCGAATATTCCGACTTCATCGCCAGGCTGAAGATTTTCGGTGTTAAGTATTGCCCCTGTCACATAAAATGTCATGGGATTGTAAGGTGTGTTCCATACCGGTACAAAATTCTGACCAGTAATAAATGCCGGTATAAGCAGCAGTGTAAACAAATGTGCGTAATTTTTTAGATTCATGTTGTTTAATTTTTGATGTTAATGTTTTACGAGTTTTTTTACAAATATAAACTGTTCCTCATTCGAACGCAGAAATGTGCGTAATAAAAATGTTCCGCTGAACATGTCCACACCGCTTAAGGAAATAGTATGGATGCCTTTTTGATAATTTAACTCATTGGTTTTAATGATCGTTTGACCGGTTAAGTTGGTTATTTCGAACTGCACTGTTCCATCAAAAGGCATCCTAAGTTTAGCTGTAATATTATTGATGAATGGATTTGGGCTTACCTCCAGGTAGGTATCCCGGGCTTGCACCTGACCCGAAATTTGTGTAATTGATGAAATGCCCAATACACTTGTGCCAAGATTACCAAATGCCTGGTCCCCTAACATCAGATCATATTCGATTTGCTCATATAGGATTCCCTGATCTGCTTTCCAGAGCGAAACCGAATAGGTGTTTCCTGAATCAGCGCCATCCTTCATTGAAGTTTCAGGGTCGTTCATCGAACAACTAATCATCAGGCTTTCCACCGTTCCGTCATATAATCCCGAACCAACGCAAAGATCGGCGTCAAAAATTCCAATTTCATCACCGGGTATCAATAAGTCAACCGGTTGGATAATGATATGCATGGGCATGAATGGATTGTTCTCCCAGATGGGGTTAAAATATCCCCGCCCCGGGCGCTTTTGACTTTTGGCATGATGGGATAGACTTTCGGCAGGCTCTGAAAGGGTTAGTGTTGCATTTTCATTCACTTTAATGTAATACCCCTCACCACTTTGAAAATTCCCGATGGTTTTCGACCATTGTCCGTTGGGTGGAGGGAAGGGAAGGTGGAAAATACTGCCT
>JABMQA010000079.1 GCA_013203545.1 Bacteroidota bacterium | reverse complement strand
TAATTAACGTAACAACAAATCTAAAAAAGTGGTAAAAAAAACAGCCTCCTTTTTGTCCACTTGAACATAATTACTCAAAACCAGCCTCCTTTTTGTCCATTATACCTGATGTCATATATATTGGCAAGGATGGCACGCGAAATAGGCGAGATACAACCAAGCCCCAATGCTTCAGTTGTTCTTCCTGCTAAATACATTTCGAAACTCACCGAACACATCGATACCATGCTTCCGGATAGTGTGATTAGCAAACCAAGCAGGATCATTTCGCGCTGTCCGTACATCTCCGATAAAGCGCCCCAAAGAATTTGCGCCAGCGAAATGGTGAGGAGAAAAACTGTGACCGATAATTTAATATCCGAAACGTTTACCTTGAATTCGCCTTGCAGGAATGGTAATGCAGGCAGGATAATTTTTATCGAAGCCCAGCTTAGAATAATCATCAGGAAAACGACCCTGAAAATCTGGCTTTTGTTTTTGTCAGTAAATTCATTCATCTGAAATACATCTGTGAATAATGGGGTGTGCCATAAAAATTGCTGTCTCAGTATTGGAGGTAAATATACGATTTAAAGATTACCGGAATGTAAAAAACAAAACGAATGAATCCAAAAGGAAAGTGAAATGGTCAAATGATCAATTTTATGTAAGTGGTTACGTAAATCCATGTTATCTTTATTGTCAGCTTCAAATTTGACTTTTGTTGACTTTAGTAAACTGACCACGAGAAAGTGCTATGAAAAAAAATATTTCAGGCATAGCTTTATTTGCCATGTTGATGCCTGCATTTATATACTCCCAGACCTTTGATTTTGGGTTTAAGGCCGGCATTACAATTTCGGATATTCGAATGACTAACATGCCCCAAAACCATGTGAACATAGACAAACCGGATATCTGGAAACATGACTTTGCTTCCAAACCGGGGTTAAATCTATCCATCAACGGCGGATATCATGTAAATCAATCTTTCTATCTTGGGGTTGAACCCGGATACATTTTGAAAGGCGCAAAATTTACTTCATCCGAATCAAAGCTTGATCTTCATTATTTAAACCTCCCGGTTGTGCTGAAATACAAAGTAAGCAATCGTACAGGAATCTATCTGGGGCCGGAGTTTTCAGTTCTGTTAAAGGCCAGGCTTGATTATAATGGTCAAAAAATAGATATGACCGGTTACTACAACGGCAAACCGGAGAGTTCCCTTCTTATGGGCATTGATTATCAGGCAACGAGCGTGATTGGATTTGGTATTCGATACAATTGGGGCTTAACAAAAGTTTCTGAAACTGTATGGACAGACGAGCAGGGAAACCTTGACAGCAAATGCAGGGAGTACAATCACTATTTCCTGATCTATATGTTTTTTATCTTTGGTTAAGAGGTGGCATCATCCCGCTATGCGGATTATGCCGCATTTTTAGAATATTGGTGTAGGCAGCTGTTTTAATAAAAAACTGAAGTGGCAAAATGTGAGTCACGGGGCGAAGCTGTGCAAAGAAACAGATTAACAATATTAAACAGGCGATTAGTAAACTTAAAAATTATGATATAAAATAGCCATAATATATAAATTTCACAACAATTGGAATGATTATTACATGGTGAGTGGCAATTGGCCGAATTAATAAAAAATAAAAAAAAATAAACTGATGAAAAAAGTTGTCTTGTTGATCTTCCTGGGAATGATCTTTACTACAAAAGTTGATGCAAAAAAAGTTAATGGGCAAATTATTTACGAGAATGATACCATTGATGTCATTATTAAACTACCTGTTAGCCTTTTTTCGCAAAAAATTAATTACGAAAAATTGCAAAAAAAAGTACAGTATTATGATTCTAACGGAAAGAAAATAAAATTACTTCCTGATGAAGCCAGGGAGATACGATTTACATACGATGGTGAAGATATTCGCATGCTATCAAGATTGAATACTCTTAAAAACAGGAATGTTTTTTCATCGGGAACACATATTTTCTTAAGGCTAAAAAATGACGGTAAACTTAAACTTTTTGAATACCATTATACTGAAAGCAATGGCCCCGCCATCAATACAGAGTCGTCTGGCAATACAACAGTTACTGGTGGAACAACATATTCAATAGAAAAATACATTCTTCAGAAGGGTAATGGTGAATTGAAAAAACCACGGGGAATCATTTTTCGGAAGGATATGATGGAATATTTCAGTGATTGTCCTGAATTATCTCAAAAAATTGAGCAAAGGGAACTCAAAAAAAGGGATTTAGAATCAATTGTGAGGCTATACAATTCAAATTGCGGAAGATAATACAGAATCAAGACAAAATCCAATAAACATGAAATTCATTTCCACACTATTATTTGTCCTGGTATCCACAGGCATTTTTTCACAACAACCCATTCAGATCACAAATAATCCGGCGCTCGACATGCGTCCGGTATGGACACCCGATGGCAGCCAACTTTGCTTTGTATCAAACAGGAGTAGTGATAAAAGTTCAGGCTGGTACGGGTTCTCCATATGGAACATCCCGGCTGCCGGAGGCATGGCAGAAAAAATTGAAATCAACAGGCAATCCATCCATCATCTTGACCTGTCGCCTGATAGTGATTTCATTGTATTTTATGATGGGCAAAATATTGCTTTTGCTTCCAACAGGTCGGGAAATTTTGACATCTGGATTAAAGATATGGAATCAGGTGAATTG
>JABMQA010000078.1 GCA_013203545.1 Bacteroidota bacterium | reverse complement strand
TGTCTAACATCTGTTGCCAACGCTGCCAAAATTAGTGCGAAAAATATTTTCCCCAAAATATTTCATCCTATTTATTTACAAAGGTTTATCGGTAACTGTTTTTTGCTGCGGAATTGCTGATTTTCACATACCGATCCGGATTTATTTTACAAACCTTTGCGCCTTTGCGCCTTTGCGTGATTTTATTCAAAGCATCCTCCGCTCATCACTCACCACTCACCGCTCACTACTTCTTTCTACCTTCTTCTTACTTCTTACTACCTCCTCCCACTCCACAATACTCACCGTAAAACAAGACGGAACCGGAGAGCATACCCGGATCCAGGATGCCATCAATGCCGCCAGCGTCAACGACACCATCCTCGTATGGCCCGGCACCTATTACGAAAACATTACCTTTTGCGGGAAAGACCTTGTATTGGCCAGCCTCTACATGACCACCAACGACAGGCAGTATATTATCAATACCATTATTGATGGGAATAAAAACGGCTGCGTCATCACCCTGCAAAACCAGGAAACACTGGCATCAGTTGTTTGCGGCTTCACCATCCAGAACGGAAAGAAGGATTTCTCCACATCAAACTGGAATAAATATGGATGCGGAATAATGTTGTTCCAATCATCATTACAAATACGAAATAATGTCATTCAAAATAATGAAGCATATGCTGGTGGTGGACTATGCTCATTAGATGGTGTTGCCAAACTCTATGGGAACATTATTAAGCATAATCACTCATATTTTAGTGGTGGAGGCATTTACTATAGTAATGGAGTTTATCCAGTATTTTTTGATAATGAAGAGTTAAATAGTGTTTTTTGTAACTATGGCCATATGGGATGCGATATTTCAGTTAAATCAACTGAGCAAATTCAAATATTTTATTTTGATACACTAATGGTATCAAATCCAGATATGACATTTGTACTTTCTACAGATAATTATTATCAACCCGTCAATGATTTAATAGTACATGCTCTTAATAGCAAAATTGAACCGATACCTGCGGATCTGTATGTTAGCCCAAAAGGTAATAACTCTAATTCGGGAATAACTGAAAGTGATCCTTTAAAATCAATAAGTTATGCAATATTAAAGGTTATGCCGGATAGCTTGATACAAAGAACTATTCATATATTACCAGGAGTTTATTCACCATCTTCCAGTGATGAGAAACTACCTGTTTGTGGAAGATCTAATATATCTCTTTCAGGTTACGACCGAAATAATACATTAATTGATTGCCAAAATAATGGTTTTTTTTATTCAAGTTGGTACATGCAAAATGTGTTAATTAAAAACCTAACCATTCTTAATGGTTTTGGTGCATTACTTAGTCCAACTTTCTTAACTGACGGCGGTATTCAGGCTATGTATTCGAATAGAGTTAGAATATCAGATGTTTCAATTCTAAATACTCAAAATGCTTTAACTCAATGTATTTATTGCCATTTTCCAGATTCTGTATTCTTAACAAACTTTAAATGTCTAAATGGTACCGGTGTTCAGGCAAACTTATTTTTACGGAACATGGATTCGTTTCCGATGCATTTAAGGGTGGAGAATATAAGGATTCATGGCAATAGATATTATGATGATGGCACGGGTCTTTTTGGCGGATACAAAAACCTTGTTATTGTTGGTGGCAACGAAAACAATGAAACGGTTACCGCAAAGGTTATTAATGCCGAGATCACCGATAATGTTTCCTTCGATACCTGGATGTCAAGCAACAATGGTGCTGGCTTTGCCATCTCCAAACGAGCAAAACTGGACCTTGTAAACGCCACCATTGGCGGCAACCGCGACAGTACCAACCTGCCCGGCACGAGCAGCACGGTAGAGAGTAGCAATGTAAACATTTACAATTCGGTTTTCTACAACAACAACTCACCGGATTTATTCATTTACGGAGACAATAATGTGAATGATCCGGCTGAGATCAATTTCCACTACACCCTGTTCGAGAATGGCCCGGATGGAATTATAGATGGCCCGGGAAATACCATCATCAACTGGGGCAAAGGAATCCTGGATGAAGATCCGCAGTGGGATAGCTACGGTGCCAATCCTTACACGCTTTTGTCCAGCTCCCCCTGCATCAACACCGGCACACCCATGTACGAGGAGGGGATGGATCCTCCCTACATCAAAGAAGAAAACGGCAAGTACATCCTCTACACCCACGAAATGGACACCATCCACCTTCCCGCCACAGACCTGGCCGGTAATCCGCGCATCGCCTACGGAAGGAT
>JABMQA010000832.1 GCA_013203545.1 Bacteroidota bacterium | reverse complement strand
GCTATAGAGTGATGTACATTCTGTATCAAGCTTAATATTGGTGTGCCTGGGTGGATGGGTCTCCGGTCGGGCGGGTGGATGGTGGGATTTAATAATATGGCGGCAAACTTTTGCCACATAAAAGGCAAATTATTCCAACGATTTTGTTGCAGGAGGCAGACCATTATGACTGATAGACAACTCAAGCAGCTTTCGGAAAAACATAAGCAAGTGGCGCGTCTGGTCGTGGGCGGACACTCACAGACTGAAGTGGCGCGTCTCCTTGACATGCATAAATCCACGATATCGCGCCTTTTGCGTGATCCGCTCGTCGCACAGGAAATCCAGCGGATGCAGGAATTGGCTGACACGCATGCTACGGCCTGCGTACCGGGGATACCGGAAAAAATCCGCGAAGGCGCACACCTTGGAATGGGTGAATTGATTAAGATTCTGGAAGATGTGCGGAATGACCCTGATATGTTGAAGCTGAAGGCGAATGTGGCCTTTGAACTATTAAGCCGGGCCGGGTATAGCCCGGTAAAACAGGTTAAAATTGAACAAGCATCGATGTCGATGCATTTCACACCCGAAGATATTGAAGATATAAAAAAGCGGGCGATTGAATCCGGTGCCGTGATTGATGTTTAACCCTAAGTTTATCAGTGTAAAATAAACCCGAGTCTTGGGGGAGATACTATTTCAACGCCTTCTAATGTACACATTTTAATATAAAAGGATTTTAACGTCGTTGAAAAAATAACATCGGGGGATTCAGACTTAATTTTGCTTTCGATGCGGACAATTTTTAAGTATTTCTTGGGAACAGGATGTTTGAAACATTCGTAACACACAGGAACACTTGTTTTGTAGGTATTCCATTTCCACCCCCCAAACACAGAAAAACCATGAACAAACATAGGAAGAACCAAACGGGAGCTTAAGGTGATTATAATGTTCATCTGGCGAGTGCTTTCACAAATGAAACATTCATTTAGAAAAAATATTTTCCCTGTGAATTTGAACAAACCGAAACCTTTTTTATCAAATATTTTTTCGGCTTCGGCTTTTATTTTTTTTGAAGCGATTTCTTTACTTTTCATACGGGGTGTTGGTGTTTTAATACGGATGTTCATGTTTCATTGTTAAAGAAAAAATAAATGTAATTATACATACTATTGCCGGAATCCAATTGCACAAAATTAATGAGACTATCCCATAAACAACCGATATAATAGCTAAATAAAAAGACGCCGCACCGGGGTCAGTTTTTGCAAATATTGTTTGAAGATTGTCAGCATTCCACACTGGCTGAATAATTTTAAGCCAAACTGCAAGGAATATTAAAGCAGCCGGAACGTAATATGCCCAAATGCCATTAGTAAAAAAATGTAAAATTATAAATAGGATAACGACAACAAAAAATGACATAATAGTCATAAACATAGTGTCAAATCCTTTATTTGAGAAAGCATAAAGGTAACTTCTTTGTCAGGTATAATCCGTGCCATTTTATGTTATAATATAAATATGATACCCCCAACGAAAAATACGATCAACGAAAAAGAAGCGGGAGCCACGGTACTCCAGATAAATTGAATAATACAAAATTTACTGCAAAAATTATAAGAATATCTTTTACTCTTAAATTATTGTTAACAACATAAACGGAATACACCCAAGTGCCTAATGAAAAGAATATACCTAAAAATAAGTACTGAAATATTCCAGAAATTGTTTGCAATTTAGATATGTATGCAAGCATTGCTTCGGGTAATTTTTTATTTAGTAATCCCCTTGTACCATAATGAGAAGGATTATTTATTGTGTTGGCTTTTACTTCTTCGCTTTCTTCAAACTTAAAATAATCACTGGATATTTCATGACCCCACTTTTGATTTAATATAACTTTAAAAAAGTGCTTTTCCCAAATGTAACCGACACCAACATTTATGATAAATGGTAAGACACTATTTAACAAAAGATAAATGAATAATTTTTTCATATATAATAATTCCACGTAATGTTTAATGATAGTAACATTTTAGCGTCAGGACACTGAAGCTTTCCGGATCTAAATATGGCAGAGAGCAAATGTTTTATTTAATTCGTATTGAAAAAAGTTTTTCATTCGAATCAAAGACATTATTGGATTGCCCCGACTTGCCGATATATATTGTATCATTCTATCATGATCCTCCCTCACATTTTTGTCATGCTCTTCAACACGAAGTATTTCTTTATCAAAATCAT
>JABMQA010000831.1 GCA_013203545.1 Bacteroidota bacterium | reverse complement strand
GTGTGTCAGTGCCGTTAAAACGTATGCTGTCGTTCTCCAGGCCGTTACAAACCAGCTTGCCGTAAACATTAAAGTAAAAATCGCCCATATTAATTTCTACGCCGGGTTCAATCGTAAGCGTGTCTTCAAAAGGTACGTAAACATTATCAACAAAATAGTACGGGCTGTTGACCTTTAGCCAGGTGCCTGATGCCGGTCCACTGATCTCATTTTTCCCGCTTCCTGTCAATACCACTTGCACCAGCGGGTTGTCGGGATCGTTGGATTGAATACTCAGGATTCCCGTTTCTTCAGGAAGATTTAGAGGTGTAAAAGTAACTTCCACTGAATCCGCTGTACCGTTAATAACCGTCATTTGATTTGCCGAAATGGTGAACACCGGATTATTGATGGAGAGAATACAAAGTAGGTCGCCTGTTCCCGTATTCAAAATTTTTATATAGCACGAAATCGTATTGATCAGAGAGATTGCACCAAAATCGTGTATCATTGGCGTAACATTTATATCCGCTTCTATGCCTTCGCCGGTAACCGTAAGGGTTTTGCTACCGTAAATGGTACCGGTTGCAGTAACGGTTTGCTGATAAGTGCCCAGGTCGGTGGGGGCAAAGGTTACAGTAAGGATTTTAGTGCTGTCCTTGTGCAGGAAAAAGCTCAGGGGTTCGATGGTAAAAGGAGCTGCCAGCGGAGTCAGGGTAATGTCCTGCGAAATGTCGGAGGTGAGGGCAAGCTCGACTATTTCGGTGTTTCCGGTGGTTACCTGGCCAAAGTTAACTGCATCGGGGAAGAATTGCAATTGTGCAAAGCTGTTGATGGCGGCAAATATTATAAGGGTTGCCAGAAGTAGATTTTTTTTCATGTGTTTTGTTATTTGTTTGTTAAAATAGAGTCAATAATTTATTTAAAAGTTGTTTTAATTCTTTATCACTTTCAGCATCTTTATTTGATCTCCAATAAAAAGTTTTATAAAATAAACTCCCGCAGGAGCATTACCGAGATCCAACATTGCTTCTGCATCCATTGTTCCGCATTGCAGCAAGAGCCCATGATTGTCCAGAACTTCAAAAGCAGTCCCCGGCAATATTCCTGAAATATGAAAATTTCCCTTCCCGGGGTTGGGATAAACCCTTATGTTCCCACTTGTAAGTTCCTGCTGACCCAGGGCATTTAACTTGAACCCCTCTATTACTGAGATGCCATTGTTTGCAAATTTGCCATCGGCGTTGGGGAATTGGGCTGCGAAGGCCGCCTCAAGTTCAAATTCATCATCGGTGTCAGGGCGATATAGACGGAAGTGCATGGCTTCGCCCTCATTCAATCCTTCATTTTGCCAGGTGGCGGGGTCGTTGCCAAAAGCTGTGATGCAATTGTTTTCCGCATGCTCCGTAATCCACGACGAACCTGCACATTCTCCCATATTGTTAAATACGCCAATGCAATCACCGGGTTTCAAAAGTAGTGAGGCAGCATTGCTAAGCGCTATGGTGTGTGAAGCAAGGTTTGGTTCAGGCGTTGTCCAGCGGCTTTCGCCATTTGGTTTTTGTGATTGGGATACGCTGCTTTTCGTGACATCACAATCCGGAAAAACAAAACTTCCGGCACCTGAAAGCGTATTAAGATAGTAGGCTTTCCCTGGTTCCAGAAACCCCAAAGATTGGATGCCCATCTCCG
Source organism: Bacteroidota bacterium (assembly GCA_013203545.1). Taxonomy (GTDB): domain Bacteria; phylum Bacteroidota; class Bacteroidia; order Bacteroidales; family 4484-276; genus JABMQA01. The sequence continues at coordinate 604 of JABMQA010000831.1, read as the reverse complement.
GCCAATAAACCCGCCAGCCTGCAATCTCTTTTACCATCACCAGGTTTTCGCCCAACTGGTTTTGCAGTTCGTCGGTTTGTACCAGGCAGGGCGTTAAAACGGGCATGATCTGCCAGCCGGAAGTAAGTCCCCAGTTGAAGTCGGATTCTTTGTATCCTGTCAAAGGCAGGCTGGTATTATCCGCAACTTTTATGATATAGCCTTCGTGGGTGTTCCAGCTTCCGAGGGTGTTCAGGTTTTGCCCCGGCCAGTATATGCCATTGCTTCCCTGCAACAGGATGAGGTCGGTCGCAATGGGTGCCATCACGTAAGAGATCTGGTTGTTTTGAGGAACAATCCATGAAGAAACACCACTCCAACCGGCACTGATACTGAGTTGATCAGCAACAGGCGATAATACCACATTGGACTTCTGGCTTTCATTGCCTGTATAATCAATGGAAGTTACGGCATAGTAATATGTGTTTGGATCAAGGGGTACTCCGGAAACAAAAGGATTGATGCTTGTAATAAATGGCTGATCCGGGAAGGTGTTTGCCTCCTCGCTTCTGTAAATGGCATAGTAATTCAGATCCTGCTGCGGTACTGGTAGCCAGGATAACTG
>JABMQA010000830.1 GCA_013203545.1 Bacteroidota bacterium | reverse complement strand
CGGCACTGATACGTCAATAGGTACATGGATATTTACCATTTTCGAACATTAAGTAATTTTAGTACGATTCTTATCATAATTAATCAGCGTTCATCTGCGTCTTCAAAAATCTTAGACGCTGATCTGCGGGGATTTGTTATGATTTGGAGGGCGTATTTCCCAAGAACCATTCAAGCCACCAAAATGCATCTGTGCAAATCTGATCTAAGCATCCGGTTCTTGTCTGCCAACAAGCGTGAACTGGCTTATCTGTGGCAATCATACCTAAAAAATTTAACTATCCGATCTGAATAAATTAAAACTATTGCACTTTCTCGTTATATTAAAAGGGCATAAAAATGAGAAGGTAATGTTGTTAAAAACATTTTTAGCACATATCGGATATTTTTAATACTTTTGGTCAAAAACAAACATTTACCACTTAAACAACAAAAACAATGAGAAATATTTCGCTTTTACTAATTGCATTTTTTATAATTATTCACCTCTCTGCACAGGAATTCATCCCCTTCCCACCCGACAGTACATCAGAATGGCGGGTTGATGCCTCCTACTGGAATCCCGATCCTTGGGAAATAACCTTTTTGTACAAAAAGTATTTTTTTGACGGTGATACCACTATTGACGCTTTAACTTATAAGAGACTTTACTGGTCAGGGAAAAGCACTACGCACTGGAGTAACGGAACAGTCACATCCAATTCGATAATGCCGCATAATGTGGCTGGGATACGTACCGAGGAATCAAAAGTATACATATACATATTTTACAGTGGTGAGTATTTGCTTTTTGATTACAGTCTGCAACCTGGAGATACCGTCCGGGATTGTTATATCTCTGAATCCTGTGAGTACGACCTGATTGTTAGTTCGGTTGATTCGGTACAAATTGGAAACCGATTTCACAGAAGATTTAATTTTGAAAACTGGGGGAACGTATCGTGGTTCATCGAAGGCATAGGACATGAATTCGGCATACCGGAGATTGCTTGCATTGTGCCGGATCGCAACAGTTTCTTTTTGTGTTATGCTGAGAACCATGAATCCATTTTTCCGGAAGGCGCTGTATGTGATCTGACGGTTCAGATTTCAGAACCTTATTTAACGGGATTCTTCCTCCAAGTTTATCCAAACCCTTCTTCAGGACTCTTTTCACTGGCAATTAACAGTGACCAAAATAAAGACATCTCTTTGCTGATTATTGATGCCACCGGCAGAACCATCCTAAGTGAAGAGTGGCAAATAAATACAGGAATGAATACCAAGCGTATAAACATTTCTTCAAAGAAGAATGGGTTTTACATGATGATAATAAGAGGTATGCACGGAGAATTCATAGCCAAACAAAAATTAACCGTATTTTAGTATTCTGAATTAAAACTATTGATATGGGTCATGCAACAGATATGATCAACAGAATCAGGTATAATGATTCCCTGAGAAAACCATACAGAGCACGCCATGAAAGGATTAAAGAAGCCTACAAAACTGAATTTAAGAGCAGTGGATTTGAATTATACGACAGGAATATCCCAAAAGAAGAATTGGAACGGATCAGGGCAAATATCCGAAAAACCCTTAAAAGGGAAAGCATGATTGCGTGGGGAAAGACCATAATCTTAACCTGCATAGTTGCAGTTTTACTGGGATATTTACTCTATTTCCTGATACCATTTCCTGATTAAAAATATTTTTTTATAAAAGTTTCGGACTTTAAGTAGGGTCTGCTGAAAAAATCATAACATGCTGATTGTATACAAATTTTCCCGAATATTCGACATGGCAAATACAGGGTTTTTGATCTTTACTAATAGAATTCCGTGCATTTCAATATTTCGGTGCGCTGCACCTTGCTATTAATTTCAGGTTTTAAAGCTATAAAGATTAGGGTGCGCTGCACCCGGTTAATCAGCCACAGCGTGGCGAAATATTTGTAGGTTAAATGATTAAAGAAAAATTCAAAGGTGCGGAGCACCGAAATATTTCCTTCTCTAATTCGTGTTTATGTTTTTCAGCAGGCCCTAAGGAATCCTGTCAAAATAACTTCCCCAAATCAATATGACATTTTTGTAAAAACTACCTGTTTTATTACAGATTTCTCCTTTCAACACTTCGCTACGCTTGTGTTTCCAGTCGAAATGACAAAGCTATTGTTGGTAGTAAATAGGGGTTTATATGATAAACACACGTCATTTCGACGGAGCACAGCGACGGAGAAATCTCTTTATTTGCAATGTGATCTATTATTTACAAAAGCAATTTTTATTAGTGAAGGGGGAAGTTGTTAGCTATTAGTTTGGGGAAATTATTTTGAAAATT
>JABMQA010000829.1 GCA_013203545.1 Bacteroidota bacterium | reverse complement strand
TTATACTAAGGTTTGGGAAGTAGATAAGATTTTTGTTTAATTGTTGCAAACAGTTAATCAGGTAATGTTACCCAAAGATATTATTCAATTATGAGTTTTCTTACCATACTCCCGTTTTCAGATTCAATATTCAGCAAATAGATTCCCTTCGAAAGTTCCGAAACATCAAATGTGTGGCGGTAAAGTTTATCAACGAAAGTAATTTGCCTTGATAAGATTTTAACGCCTGAAATCGTCTGAATCGAGATTGAGACTTCATCCGAATCAATTGTTTTAAAGTTTATTGTCAATATATCTTTCGCCGGATTTGGATAAATATTCAAATCCTGAAATCCACTAATGTCTTCATATCCCACATTCCCCGCCGACCACGACAATTCCCATCCCTGGCCACGTTCACTTTCATCGCTTGTAAATGTAATGAAAACCTTTCCGCTTTGCGAAGCGATTGGGCCGGGGGGTTGATTACCGGAAATCTCTGCAAGCAGTTCCTGTGTATCCAGATCAAAAACCTTTACTATATCCACAGAATCCTGGGTTTCGAGTTGATTGAAAAACAGCGTGGTTGCACCGGGGATATCTGGCAGGATACGGTACATGCAGGCTGTATTGTTTTGATAAAAGAAAGTGCCACTGCCATCGCCGAAGCTGCCGGATAGCCCTGTGTAAGTTTGCAAACCGTTACACCATTCCGGGGTATTTGCATGGTAGGTGGCCAGCCAACCATTGGCGGTTTCGCTGCTGTTGGTGGTGAAAGTAACCAGCATCTGATTCCCTGTAGAAGTTACTGCGGAGGGCATGTTCCCTCCCGAATATTGGGCAAGCATGGGCGAATTGGTGTCCGGGCCATCATATATTCTCACAGCATCGTTCACCACTTCCGTTTCGAAGCGGTTAAAAGTGAGTGTGATGTTGGTAACTGAATCCTGTTCCGTTTGTGGCGAAATAAGCCAGTTGCAATCCACATTGTTCTGGTAATCGTGTTTGGGGCCGCTGCAATCTTCAATGGTACCATTCAACCATGTAAGTAAAACCTCCTCCTGTGGTGGGTTATAAGGGTAGAAGTTGGGATCGGGTACAAAATTCTTTATCATCCTGTTGTCCTGGTTATACCCTCCGGCATCGGTAACCAGGTACCACCCATTGGAATTTCCACTCCATCCAAAATTGAAATGATAGTAGGTTTCATCGGTTTGTTCCTGCATGCCGTCCACAACAAATGCGTGACAACCTTCGCCATCGCAACCTCTGTAATAAACCGGTTGTTGAAGAACCATCTGCTGGTTAAGATTGATTTTCCATTGTTCCAAATCGCCACGGTCGATGATTTGTGCATTGTTGGAGTAATTGAAATAATCCTTAATTGCAGGTGCCACATTCGAACTGGATGCACCGGATGAATTTGGGCTGTAGTTCATTTCAACAGAAACCCCGCAATGGTACATGAGCAGTGATATCATTTCATTAAAGGTGTCATCGGATGAATTCACCATTCCATAGTAATCATAATCGGTCTCGCCGAAATTAACAGATTGCAAACCATAACCCCATGCCATGTAAGAATGGCTGCCCGTACCCTGTCCCGGATATCTCCAATGATACATCAGCATCGACATGGCTGTGGATACACAACCTGCCACCACATGACCGCCAGGCCCATCAGGGTCTTCTGGACAAAACATATTGTATGGGGAATTCTGATGCCAAAGCGCAAGAACCATTGGATCAATATCCCTGTTGTTGGTTAAAAACGACAATTTTTCAGGATTTTCGGATCTAAGGTTATTCCAGGCCGCTTTTACTATATTGGAGGCTGCGGTATAGTGATCCCTTATAAAGGATACCTGTCTGCTAAATTCGTTGATTACAAACTGTGCATTATCAGGAATCAATTCAGGATTAAAAACACCTTCGAACGAAAAACCCAACACCGGATAAATATTATCATCGGCGGATACAATCACAAATCCGTTGTTGTTGAAATTAAAAATGTATAGCACAAGTTCACCTTTATCTTTTATGAAATGTGATTCGGTTGGATAAAATGTTTCAGTGGGGCCGGGATGGGTAATAAGGTGTTTTTGGTTGTAGAATTTAGTGGCAATTTGTCTTGCCTGGGATAAATCCACAACTTCAGCGAAAAGAGATGTGCTTATATAAAGTATTGTAAAAAGTAATATAATAAACCGGTTTATCATGTGAGTAAATTTTAAAATTGCTTAAGATGTTTGATATTGCAAATTACGCTTTCATGCCACAGTTACTTTTAGTACGGTGTGCAAATGTGTAAAGATACAAATGTAACAATTCGGAGTTGAATATTTTGACATCAAAACAAAACTATTATTTACCCTGTGAAAATGCAATTTGTCGAACACCCTCGAATTGAACGAATAATACATAACACATTACATTCGATAAATTCGCGAAATTAGATGATGTATTTCCGGGAACTCATAGGATGACACCTGCCCACTTGGTTTTTATAATCAAACCCGTACCGGGTTTTCGGTAGTACTGGACCTGTTTTTTCCTAATCGGGTAGGAAGCGGCTCACGCCGCTGTCCCCCCACACCACCTGGCATCCCGCAATTGCG
>JABMQA010000828.1 GCA_013203545.1 Bacteroidota bacterium | reverse complement strand
TCTGTCATGTGTTTGTGTTTTATGTGTTTATTGTTTCTATTTGCTCAAGTGCCTAAAGTTTGGAGTTCATAAAGTGCCTAGAGTTACAAGTGTCTAAAGTGCCTAGAGTTACAAGTGTCTAAAGTGCCTAGAGTACTTAAAGTACTTAAAGTCTGAGAGTTTTACCAGAGGCAGAAAAAATAGCCAGTAATTCATTTACCTCTTTCAGCATTGTATTAACTTTAGTTTGATTAGCCCATTTCAACTCTTCAATGATTTCCAGCCAATATGCAGTCTCACTTGCCTCGCTTTCGCTGATTTTCATTTTGTTAGAAAAATCAGCTTTACTTCTTGCCCTGTTGGCCTCCCTGTAATTCGCTCCGATGCTAGTCCCTGATTTAGTTACCTGATTTCTGATAACAAGCCCTTCAGGAGATCCAGGCAAGGAAGAAGACAAAATGATTATTTCAATCGCAAACTTCTTTGTCCTTGTTTCGAGTTGTTTCCCAAATTCCTTATTATCCATTTTTCAAACTTTGTAATTCTTTTAAACTGTTTCCAAAAACTATTTCACTTCTAACACTTAAATTTACTCCCAACTCTAATTACTTTAGTTCACTTTAAGTACTTTAGTCACTCTAAGTACTTTAGTCACTTCCTACTTTACAAGCTCCCCATCTACCTTGATATCTCCCAACTGGTAGAATGGAAACATATTCTCTACCATCCACTGGTTGGACTTCACAGGTGGAAGTTTCCATCCTGAATTGCAGTTTGAAACCACTTCAACAAATGTGAGCCCCTTGTTTTCCTGCTGAATTTCAAAGGCTTTACGGATGGCCTTCTTGGCTTTACGAACAGCAGCAGGCGTATGTACTGCCTGGCGCGATACATAGTATGTCCCGGGTAACTGTGCAATAAGCTCTGTAATTTTCAGGGGGTTACCCATCTTTTTCAGATCACGGCCATGGGGGGAGGTGGAGGTTTTCATACCCTCAAGGGTGGTCGGCGCCATCTGGCCACCGGTCATACCATAAATCCCATTGTTAATAAAGATAATTGTAATGTTTTCTCCGCGGTTGCAGGCATGGATGGTTTCGGCAGTACCGATCGCAGCAAGGTCGCCATCACCCTGATAAGTAAAAACTGTTTTATCGGGCCAGGTCCGCTTCACACCGGTTGCCACAGCAGGAGCCCTGCCATGAGCCGCCTGTATCATGTCGATGTTCATAAAATCGTAAGCGAGAACGGAACATCCCACAGGTGCAATACCAATTGTATTTGACTGTAAACCCATCTCATCGATGATTTCCATGACGATCCTGTGTGCCGTGCCGTGTCCGCAGCCCGGGCAATACGACAGGACATTATCGGTCATGAGTTTGGTTTTTGAATAAACCAGGTTTTCTTCTTTGATGATATCTTTAATATCCATTGCTTATCCTCCTATAATTTTTTGTTCGAGGGCTTCAAGTACCTCTTCAGGTGAATGTATAATGCCACCGAATCTTCCAAAATGAACCACCGGAACTTTACATTCTACTGAAAGTCGTACATCTTCTATCATCTGTCCGGCACTCATCTCAACAGACAGAATTCCCTTTAATTGCGGAACCAGGTCCAAAAGCGGTTTTGCCGGGAAAGGATAGAGCGTAATGGGTCTGAGCAAGCCAACTTTGATGCCTTTTGCACGTGCAAGGGTCAGCGATTTTTGCGCGATCCGCGCAGAAGAACCATAAGCCACCATTAAATATTCGGCATCCTCGGTGTCGAAAGTTTCATAACGTACCTCTTCTGCTTCCATTTGCCTGTACTTTGCCTGAAGGTGGTGGTTGTGTTGTTCCATTATTGCCGAATCAAGGTAGAGTGATGTGACAATGTTACGTTCCCTGTTGGCAGGCTTTCCAACAGTTGCCCACGAACCGCTGATTTCCTGTATTTGTTCATCGGTCCATCGTGGTACAGGATCTTTAAGTTCAACTTTTTCCATCATTTGACCTATCATACCATCGGTAAGGATCATCACTGGATTTCTGTATTTAAATGCAATTTCGAATCCCAGCTCCACAAAATCGGCCATCTCCTGCACCGACGATGGTGCCAGCGTAAGCAACCGGTAATCACCATGACCGCCACCCTTGACAGATTGGAAATAGTCGGCCTGTGATGGTTGAATGGTACCCAATCCGGGGCCGCCACGCACCACATTTGCGATTACACAAGGCAATTCAGCACCGGCAATATACGAGATGCCTTCCTGGTAAAGGCTGATCCCCGGGCTGGAAGAAGAGGTCAAAACTTTTTTTCCTGTGGAAGCCGCACCATACACCATATTTATAGCTGCCAATTCGCTTTCTGCCTGTAAAACAACCATACCGGTGCGCTCCTCAGGCTTTTCGTAAGTCAGGTATTCGATTACTTCCGACTGAGGCGTGATCGGGTATCCGAAGTAAGCATCCACACCAGCGCGGATGGCAGCTTCTGCAATCGCCTCATTTCCTTTCATTAACTTTAATTCACCCATTTTATCTGAATTTTAATTCTTTAACTATGCTGTTTTTTTGACCCTGTAAACTGATATAACACCATCAGGGCATACGATGGCGCAGTTCGAACATCCGGTACATGCATCCGGGTTTGCCATATACGCATAATGATAGCCTTTACCGTTTACTTCATTAGCCAATTCGATGACCTGTGTGGGACACGCCGGTACGCATACCTCACATCCCTTGCACCGTTCACGGTCAACAACGATAGCTCCTTGAACTCTAGCCATATATTTAATTTTTGATATGTTTGATAATATGTTTTGAACGCACGAAAATACAGCTTTTAGTTGTATCAACCTGCTGAAATAACCGGATTTTTGGCTAATGGCTTCTAATTTTTACTGAGTATAAATTCTGAGTGGAGAGGGAGTGCAAAGCACAAAGCGTGGAAAGCAAAGTGCGGAGAGCAGAGCGCAGGGAGCGAAGCGTGTAAAGCGCGAAGCCCACAGAGATTGTGGAGAGAGCATGGAATGATGGAATGGTGGAATGATTGAACGAAAGAACGATGTTGTTTTATCGAACCAATAACTTAATCAAGCTTAATTGAATAGAAATTTTCCAGGCTTGTTTTTACAGTTTGTAATCGTTCCTTGTCAAACTGATCTATGATGTTTCTGTATTGAGTGATTTCGGATTTCATATCAAATAGTTCCTGTATGTGTGTATGTTTGTTATAAACGTATTGATATAGGGAAGTATCGTTGGCCCAGATACATGAATGGTATTTTTTTTCATGCTGAAAAATAAATTCCGGTCGGTTTTCTTCAAAGATCGAATAACCATCCCACGATTCCGGTACCGGGATGCTCAATAAGTCAGCAGTGAAAATCACAATCGCATTTTCCAAATATCCCTTTTTATCCAGGATTGAAATGGTTTCTTTTAAAGAATTGTCCAACTGAATAACCCTGTTGTCAAAGTTGTTAATCAAATTTGTTAATGGCGTTGATCTGCCAAATGAACTTAGTTTACTTGGTTCATATACCATATATGCCGGATCCATAATCCCCACATTATGTGTCGACATGAAATGCAAATAGAAAAACGCAGGTGTGCCATCGAAATCTGCGAGCCTGTTCAGTTTGTCCAGAATAACTTTTTTATCATCATTGATTGAGATCTCAGGGTTAATGGTTGTTGCGGAAATGCCATCATAGTACATATTTACATTTTCCCCATAATGTTTTTGAATTGACCAGATCATAGAAAAAAGCATAATTATTGTAAAGATTTTTAACAGTTGCTGTATTCATAGTTGATCTTACTTTTATTCGTTACCATAAAACCCCATCACAAACAAAAATGGTTTGTCCTCATAAAGATAGGTTGCTACCGGATCATGCACAAGATAACCTGCCTCATGGGCAATTTTCTTCCATTCCTCAATGGTTGTATGGTAATCAATCCGGTTGGGACGTTCCTGTTTGATGATATTGATGGCTTCATCTATCGGGAAATGATAAAGGCAGAGTTTACGGTCTTCTTCAGAAACAGGAAGGTTTAATATATCCCTGCAAAATATTCCGTAATTCTTAGCCACTGAATAAATCAGTTCGGGGGAGTCCTTCTCAGGGAGATCGTGATTCCAGTTAACTTCAGACAGGATGAATTTCGAAGAGAAGGCCTTCATCTGTTTCAGCATGGGTATTTTCACTTCCCGTGGCATATGGTGTACCGACAATGCTGCATTGACAAACCAGATGGGGGCAACCTGCCTGATCCGGGCAATCTGTTCCGGTGTGATCTCCTGGATTTTACTACAAATACCAATCACCTCACAGGGGATGCTTATCTTTTCTTTACAGTTTTCTTCCGCAGCTTTCAGCTCCTCTTCAAAAGGATCAACAAATACCAGGCGTATCGATTTAAGGTTGTGGAGTGATGCAATCTTATTTACGTATTGTGCAGTAAGTTCCCCATCTCCGGGACCAATATCGAGAATTGTAACCAGGCTTTCCGATTCAGGGGGAGGGTTGTTTTTTGCGAAATTGCAGATGTTTTCTACCACCCCTTTTTCATGTGTTTGATAAAGAGGTGTCTGGGTGTAGATATGATACGGTTTGGCACTTTTAAAGACTTTGCTCACCATTTCGAAGGCACCGATCTCTTTGAGGTAATCATACATTATTGAGCAAAATAAATCTTCCCTGTTTTTGAAAAACATTCGCATTGCATCTTCGATCCGGTCCTTGGTAGCCAGGAGGCAGGCGGCATAGGTGTATGCAAATTCCGGATCATCAATGGTTGGATTTATTTCTTCACACAACTTTAATACATCATCGAAAGGGGTATTATTTAAAATGGCCTCTTTTATCCGGTTGAGTTGATAAACTTCGTTAGGTTTGAGATTGTTCATGATTTATGGTTTTTAACCTGTTAAATGTTTCTCTTCATCATAAAATCACCCTTACATAGTCGCCTTCCTGCATGTTGAATTTCTTTCTGATTTCAGCCTTTACATGCAGGAACAATTTTCCATTGCCCACAGGCATCAATTTTTATTGATTTAATACGGATCCATCAATGATGCCCTTTACTTTAATCCATCCAAATGGATTGTTCTTATTTTAATGGACTTCAGGAATTTCATCAGAGGCCCATCCCTTTTTACCAGGAAATTTCTTCAATAAATAGCATGAGTAACCAGAATTTCTTCTTCCCTCATTTTGTAAAGTCTTCCTGGAGTTGTTTCCGCTGCGGCTACTCTTGTATGTTATAAGCCTGTATCACATTGCCATGCCGTACATACAATTTGCCATTATTGATTACAGGATGCGCAAAATGTTCGTTGTCGCCTTTTTTTATTTTAAATTTTCCAACCACCTCCATATTCAACGGATCCGGTGTGATCAGCATGACGTCTCCGGCAAGGTTGTAATAATACAGCATACCGTCGGCGGCAATCACCACACCCATGCCAATTTTTAATACCTTCCCGATTTCTCCGCTTTCTGCATTGATGCTTTTAAAATCCCTTTTGGCGGTACCGCAACCGTACAGGTTATCTCCCAGTTTCACGATTCCTCCCATATAACTATCGAACTCCGTATTGCGCCACACCTCTTCGATGCTTTTTCCGTTAGGTGCCAGTGCCAGCTTTACACCCCCGTTTCCATCACCAGCGGCATAATAGATGAATCCGTTATCGTAAATGATAGTGTTGCTGTGTGTGTCGCCCATTCCGGGTCTACGCTCTTCCGGTTTGGTGTTGTCCTGGTTTTGCATCCAGAGCAGTTCTCCGGTTTTGGTGTCGTGTCCCAAGAGTTCGTAGGCTGTAAAATTCACCATCACATTCCTGTCATTGAGCTTAACGATCTGCGGTGAATTATATCCGGGCCGCTCACCTGCACCTTTGCTTATCCAAATGATATCGCCTGTAAAACGGTCCAACGCCACCACATTGGTGTCGGCGCCACCGGGTGTGCAGAATACCTTCCCGTCTTCAATGATCACCGATTCGGAATATCCGAAGAGGGGATAGGTGCCATGCAAATCATCAACCATCATTACCGACCATATTTCCTCGCCGGTCTCCCTGTTAAAACAATAGAGGTTGCCCATTCCCGATGTTACATATATTAAGCTATCAACAATGGTAGGGGTGGAGCGCGAGCCATTATAATTTTTCACCCACTCTTCACCAAAATCCTGCTTCCACAACAGGTTCCCTTTCAAATCAAATGCAAACAGGCAGGCCAGGCTGTCGATTTCGCCCAGGATGTACATCTTGTCCGGAGTAAAAACCGGTGATCCGTAACCGTTCCCGATACCTTCATATTCCCAAACAAGTTCCGGTCCTGCTTCGGGCCAAACTTTCAGTAATCCAGTATCAGGATAGATACCACTGCGATTTTCGCCACGCCACTCGTAAACATGCTGAATTTGTTCAGAAGAATTTTCATCCTGGCCATCCGTACTTTTTGGCGCCTGGTTACAGGAATAAACGCCGATTAACAGCAGGGCTGCCATTAACAAGGCAAAGTTCAATTTTTTCATATGCTTTATAATTTGGTCCGCCAAAGGTATTTTTTTTGGAGAATTTACCAAAGGGCGAAGGGGATTTTGTTTTGAGTCGGCACAATGATTAACATCACCTGGAGTAGCGGATTTGTTATAGAAGGATGCGCTCAGTTAAAATTATTTGGTGGTTTCTCCGCCCATTTGGGTAAAGACGCTGTCGATGGGCTCCCAGAGTTCAATTTTGTTTCCGTCAGGGTCCATGATGTGTATAAATTTCCCATACTCATAGGTTTCGATGCTGTCCACTATTGTTACCCCGTTTTCCCTGAGCTTTTTTACCAGCCCTTCAATATTCTGCACCCTGTAATTGATCATGAATTCTTTGTCCGACGGGTCGAAGTAATCTGTATTTTCATCAAAGGCACTCCAGTTAAGGTAATTGATTTCCTCAGGACGGTTGGCGTTTCTAAATTCAAATGGTGATCCGTATTTGGTAATTGCCAGTCCTAAATTCTCACCGTACCATGCCATGGTTTCTTTGGGATTTTTAGAGCGGAAGAAAATGCCGCCTATACCTGTAACTTTTGGTGTTGTATCGTTCATAATCGTTTCTTTTTGTCTGGTATTGTCTGTTTTGTTGTGGGTGTTATTCTTATCGGTAGTTGTTGTACAACCTGCAGTAAATATTATCAGAAATAGAATTTTGCAAAAGTATTTCATCGCTACAGGTTTTGTTATTCATCCGGTTTACTATGAAAAAAAGTTTTAACAAATCTATTACTTTTTAATCACTTACCATACTTCGTAACAATTTCAATTATTTCCTGTAGTATAAAAAGTCACACCATTCATCACCTTTTGCAAGGGTTTGCTGTCTTTTTAACTCAATATGATCTGGAACAAGTGCTGCAATTCGGTTATCCATATCACAGTATGCCTTCGTTAGTTCCACAACTCCTTCTTTTTTAAAAAAAGCATATTAAATTAAGTTTTGTATTTTTCATTATTTAATATTTTTTCCTTACATCGGGTTCTTTTGTAACCATCTATTATATAACCACATAGAAAACGCGGAGATAAAGCCGATTCCCATGAGAATAATCCATCCCATTGAATTCCAGAAAGAATTAAGCTCTAACAAGCCAGACTCAAGTTGGATAGCTCCCTTACACATAATTTCATGAAAGATGAATGCTCCGGCAGGCCCTCCAATTAATGCTCCAATAGCCAGTGGGAGGTTCGCATAACCAAGGAATAATCCCTCCTGTCCTTTTGGAGCAAGTGCTCCTATAAATTCATAGGTTCTGGCTGATGTAAATAATTCACCAAAAGCAATCAAAGCAACCGTCAGTGTAATAAAAAGTGTTCCCAGTGGGATCCATTCACCAAGCGTAAGTGATCTTACGCCTCCACTCATAAAGATCGGAATAAGGTTTATCATCATTGATATTCCAATGATGACAATACCTACGATAATGGAATTTATCGGTTTCATCTTACCGAACTTCTTCGTTATTAAAAGTTGAAAAAACACAATTACAAAAGGATTTGCCATGGTTATGATGTCAACAGCCGGGTCTAATTCTACAACTTTTTGTAAGTAAAGAGGCAGTACATTATATACCTGAGAATAAATAAAGAAAAAGCCACTCGATACGATTAAAAATAAGGCAAACCTGGCATTCTTAAGAACCAGGACCATATCTGCCAGAATCCTGAGTACGGATTTTTTTGTTTTTTTTTCTGTTACGGTCTGTCCGGATGCTTTTTCAGGATCTGTATAAAAAAGTAAGACTGCAAAAAAGGCAATGATTGAGAAGAAAACTGAAACGGCAAAAATATAGCTCAGGTCAAATTCTTTTCTAACCACAAAACTGACGACTCTGCCAATAAGAGATCCAATATTAATAATCATATAAAAAATCCCAAAACCCAGTGTCACTTTTACACCGGCTGTCTTCTGCACGGTTCCGGCAATGCAGGGTTTTATAACGGAGCCGCCAATACCAATAAAAACGATCGCAAGAATGATCGGGAGAAGAATACCAATCCCTGCCGACATTTCGCTTCCAATGGTTTGATTAAGAGTTTGATTGCCAAACCATACCGGATAACCCATAACGAAGTATCCGGCAGCAAGAAATACAAAAGCGATGAGCATGGATTTTTTAAAACCGATTTGATCTGCAATGGTACCTGAAAGAATGGGGAGGAAAAAGACCAATGCCCATAATATTCCATTCAAATTACTCGGCCAATAATCTCCCAATCCCAGTTGTCCTAAATATAAAACAACAAAGCTTGCCATTGCATAATAGGCTCCTCTTTCAAATAACTCAGTTAAATTAGCCGTCCAAAAACTTCGTGGAAAGCCAACATTTTTGATCTCTTTTGTATTTTCCATGTAAAAAAAATTAAATGCTTTCGCGTATTGGATAAATCGTGATAATTGCATTATAGCTACAAATTATTCCCTTAGGATCATGTTGATTATTTAATTGTGGCAAGTTTCACATTAATCCCCACCCACTTCTATATGTCTCACCTTATTTGTACTCTATCCGGATTTGTACTCTATCCGGACAAAATGTCTTTTAACCAGTTTAAATTTTATATGAAATGTTTTGCGGGTTTTTCAATTCAAGCCAAAGTTAAAGCCTCCAAAATTCAGAAATCTTTTCCAGTAAACCAAATTGGTAATGAAGATAACTCCCCGGGCTGGGTTTTTTTTCGGAACTCGTTTCGGGGAAATACGCTTTGGGATTGCCACAGATTACACAGATTTGCACTGAAGGGCTTTTTAATCTGTGTTAATCTGAGCAATCAGTGGCAAAGTAACAGTCCAAAGCATGTTCATTCATTAAAAGTGTAAATTCTGCCCACAATGACCATCTACCTGAATTTTGTTACTTTCACGATTTTCAGGAAGATGACATTAATCAACATATCAAATATGAATATTACTGAAGCCCGGAAACTTTTTCCGGTACACGAAAAATCCGTATTTCTAAACAATGCTGCTGAATCGCCCCTGAATGAAAGGGTTCGTCATAGGCTGAATGAATACCTTGCCCTTGCCAGTGAGTCGCCGCATCTTAAACCGCCTGTACGTAAAGCGGTGCGGACTGCACTTTCAGGGCTTTTTGGCGGAGCAAGCAATGAATACGCACTTGTGACCAGTACCGGTGTGGGGATAGGTATCGTTGCTTCGGGTTACAACTGGCAAAAGGGCGACAATGTAGTGGTGCCCATAGATGAACACTGGAACAATACCTTTCCATGGCTTGCGTTGCGTGAGCGGGGCATAGAGGTGCGCTTTGCACCTGTTGATGAAGACCAGCGCGTGGATACTGAGAAGGTAGCTGCACTGGTTGATAAAAATACACGAATTCTGGCCACGGCTGCGGTAAGGTTCAACACCGGTTTTCGCGCCGACCTTAAATTACTGGGTTCCATTGCGCACGACAAGGGCGCACTCTTTATGGTTGATGGTATTCAGGGTGCCGGCGTTTTCCCAATCAATATGGAGGAGGATGGTATTGATATACTTGCCTGTGCAGGATTCAAATGGCTTTTAGGAATGCCCGGTACGGGATTTTTGTATGTCAACAAACCAGCACAGGAAAAGATCAGGCCTGTACTGCCGGGGATGTTTGCAGCTGAAAACCATATGAGGGAACTTCATTATTTCCCAGATGCACGTCGTTATGAAACCGGTACCATCGCTTATTCCCTTTTTCATGCATGGACTGCCGGCTTGGAATTGCTTGATGAGTTGGGAGTCGAAAATATCCATACCCGGGTGCTTGCCCTAACGGATCGAATCATTGCAGGGTTGCATGCCAAACAGATTGCCATTGTATCGCCTGTTGAGAAGGTAGAAGAACGCTCGGCAATTATTTCATTTACGATGGGATCGGAAAAAGCGAACCTGGATTGCTATCAAAAACTTTGGGATCACAATGTAATAGTGGCACAACGTAATGGCCGCATCCGGGTAAGTCCCAACTTTTATAATACTGAGGGTGAGATTGACCGGTTTCTGGAACTACTGTAAATAGTTGTTTGTCGATCTTTTAGATGATGTTTTTTACTATGGTACAGGAGCAATGGAACGAAAAGCAACCAGGTAGCGTCCGGTTGGGGTGGCCTTTTTTGCGTGGGGCGGACCTGCCGGTGGGCGACGGAGACGGGTTAATGGAACGGGGGGATGAAGTGAAGTTCAAATAAAAAAGGCCACATCGGTTTATCGATGCAGCCTTTTGGTGGTAAACAGATTTTCATTACTTCGATTTATCCGGGAACGGAGGCGGGTCAGGCAAAGTTTGCGGATTGGTCCGTAGTTCTTCCATGATCACCTCGATGGCTTTGTTCAAC
>JABMQA010000077.1 GCA_013203545.1 Bacteroidota bacterium | reverse complement strand
TTTTTTCATCCAACGGCGATGCCTTTATTTTTCATGATAAGACGGTTGAGTCGGGCAATATCGAAAAAGAACTTTCACTCGATGAATTTCCATCACCCGAAACCCTGTGGAATAAATTTCTTGCTGATAAAGAAATAGAAACGGAAGAAGCGGTATCGATTGTTGAACAGGATTACCCATCCGACCCTGAAGGAAAGATTCCCCGATATTATCAGCAAATTGCCATTAACAGAACAGTTGAAGCCATAGCAAGGGAACAAAACAGGATTTTGTTGGTTATGGCTACGGGCTGCGGTAAAACCTATGTGGCGGCCAACATTATCTGGCGCCTTTGGAAGAAAGGCGTTAAAAAGCGAATTCTTTATTTGGCAGACAGAAACGCACTGCTCACCCAACCCAAAAACGATGACTTTGCCATATTTGGTAACGACATCATGAACATTATCAAGCATCGTAAAGTCGATAAATCCTATCAGATTTACTTTGCCTTATACCAGGGCTTAACCGGCGAAGAGGAATGGAAGAATGTTTACAAAGCGTTTTCGAGGGACTTTTTCGACCTGGTTGTGGTGGATGAGTGTCACCGGGGCAGCGCGTCCGAAGCATCCGCATGGCGTGAGATACTCGAATATTTTACATCAGCTACCCAGATTGGCTTAACGGCTACGCCTAAAGAAACAAGGGACGTGTCGAACATCGCCTACTTTGGTGACCCTGTCTATACCTATTCGTTGAAACAGGGAATACAGGATGGGTTTCTGGCTCCGTATAAAGTGGTGAGGATTGCATTGAATATTGATGAAGGCTGGCGGCCTACTGCCGGGCTACGGGATAAATATGGTTTTGAAATCGAAGACAGAATTTACAACCTGAAAGATTACGACAGGAAACTGGCCATTGATGAACGCACCCAGCTTATTGCAAAAAAAATAACCGAATACCTGAAGGCCATCGACCGTTTTGCCAAGACCATTGTGTTTTGTGTTGACATCGATCACGCCAACCGTATGCGGCAGGCCCTGATCAATGAAAATGCCGATCTGGTTTCCAGGCATCCTTATTATGTGGTTAAGATTACCGGGGATGATGAAGTGGGTAAAATGGAGCTGGATAATTTTACGGATGTTGAAGAACGATTTCCGGTTATTGCTACCACATCAAAAATGCTTACCACCGGCATCGACACCAAAATGGTAAAGTTGATCGTGCTTGAAGCGAACATTGGTTCCATGACGGAGTTTAAACAGATCATTGGCCGTGGAACAAGAATCCGTGAACAGGAAGGTAAGGTGTATTTTACCATCATGGATTTCCGCAAAGCAACCAATCTTTTTGCTGACCCCGACTTTGATGGCGACCCGGTTCAAATATACGAACCAGACGATGATGAGCCTCCGGTACCTCCGGAGGATTGGGATGATGAAGATGGAGCTGAAGGACAAGGCGGGGAAGATGAGCCCATCATTGTTGATCCCCCTGTGCCTACCACCGGCCCGGAAGAACCGGGAGAACCCAGAAAATATTATGTGAATAATATCGCGGTGAGTGTGGTTCACGAACGGGTGCAGTATTTTGGCCCCGATGGGAAACTGATCACGGAATCCTTAAAGGATTACACCAGGAAAAACATTGAAAAAGAATTTTCATCCCTCGATGCCTTCATCCGTAAATGGAATGATACCGAAAAGAAAGCAGAGCTGATTGCAGAGCTGGCCGAACAGGGTGTGCTGCTGGAAGCGCTTAAAGAGGAAGTGGGCAAAGATATGGACGCCTTCGACCTGGTGTGCCACGTTGCATTCGATCAACCACCGTTAACCCGGAAAGAAAGAGCCAACAATGTGCGTAAGCGAAACTACTTTGCCAGGTATGGCGAAAAAGCACAGAAAGTTTTGGCCGGTTTGCTTGATAAATACGAACAGGAAGGCATTGTTTCCATCGAAGAGGGTTCCATATTAAAGGTACAGCCTTTGAGTAAGCTGGGTTCGCCCGTTGAACTGGTAAAGGCATTTGGCAGGAAGGCCGACTTCGAGAAGGCCGTAAAAGAATTGGAAAACGAAATTTATAAAGTAGCTTAATGAGTAACATCACAACAAACATAAAATCCATACGCGACATTATGCGGAAGGACACCGGCGTGGATGGCGATGCACAGCGCATTTCACAGATGGTATGGATGCTTTTTATGAAAATATTTGCCGATAAGGAAGAGGAATGGGAAATTACCATCGACGGTTATGAAAGCCCGATTCCCGAAAGGCTGAAATGGCAAAGCTGGGCTGCCGACGAAGAAGGGTTGACCGGTGATGCCCTGATGAATTTCGTCAACCTTGAACTGTTTCCGGCTTTAAAGGAGATAGATGTTTCCATCGGGCCCCAGGCAAAGACCATCCGTTCGGTGTTTGAAGATACCTACAACTACATGAAAAACGGAACCCTGTTCCGGCAGGTGATCAATAAAATTAACGCGATCGATTTTAACATTTCCACCGAACGCCACCTGTTCAACGACCTGTACGAAACCATTCTGAAAGAACTGCAAAGTGCGGGCTCTTCGGGTGAGTATTACACACCCAGGGCGGTTACACAGTTTATGGTTGATATCATTAACCCGCAACTGGGCGAAACCATACTTGACCCTGCCTGCGGAACGGGTGGTTTTTTAACATGCAGCATTGAGCACATACGCAGGCAGGTGAATAACCCGAAAGAAGCCGATATTTTACAGCAATCCATTAAGGGCATCGAGAAAAAACCGCTGCCACACTTATTGTGTACCACCAACCTGATGCTGCATGGTTTTGATCTGCCCACGGTACGGCGCGACAATTACCTGAACAAACCTTACAGCGACTGGAGCGCCGGCGACAAGGTGGATATCATCGTTACCAATCCCCCCTATCTTTGTGCCATATGGCCATAAGAAATGTTGTGTCTATATTTGTTCTTTGACGTATTGTTCAATAATGTTAGAGACTCTGTTTCGATGGCATTGCCTGGAAGGAGGGCGTAGCCCGACTGGAAGG
>JABMQA010000827.1 GCA_013203545.1 Bacteroidota bacterium | reverse complement strand
TGGATTATATCGATTTTATTCAACAGAAAACCGGAGTAAAAATTTCAATTGTATCCACCGGTCCCGACAGAAGCCAGACCATTATTTTATAATTTATCCTGCACTTTTTCATAAAAATGCATCTCCCGGATGTAAGTCCAAACTGTATTTGGCAGCATGTATCTTACATCTTTCCCATCTGCAATAGCCCTTCGGATAAAACTTGAAGATATCTCCATAATCGGGGCATTAAAATATTTTATTGCCGGATGATTACTGTACTTTCCTGAATTGGAGCCGGTTCTGTTATAGATGTAAATTTGGTATTCATCAAGCAATACTTTGTAATTTTTCCATTTGTGAAAAGTGGGCAAAACGTCGGTGCCAGCAATCAGCACAAATTCATAATCCGGGTATTCTTCAGATAAATAGGTAAGGGTATCGATTGTATACGAGGGTTTGGGCATTTTAAATTCAATATCCAGGGCTTTGAAGGAAGGATCGTCTTCAATGGCGGTTTTAACCAGCATCAACCGATGGTGATCGCCCAGCAGAGTTGCTTTTTCCTTCAACGGGTTATGAGGTGAAACAACAAACCAAACCTTGTCGAGATCGGTAAACTCACGCATGTAACCTGCAACGATCAGATGGCCGATATGAACCGGATTAAATGAACCGAAAAGCAGACCAACCTTCTGGTTTGTATTCCTGGATTTTTGTACCATATGCAAATCTAAAGTAGTGTAAACATAATTGGATTGCCAAAATTATTGTGGGCTGAATTCGTAATGTTAATCAAGATTGAGGCGGCCCCGCATAAACCTTCAGGATCTTTTTGAGCTTTTTAATAAAAAGATATGATCCTGAAATGGTCACATCACCGCCGTTAATGTTCACCCGTGTCTTTTGAGCCGACCATATCAAAAAATTGTAGATTGTGGGTTTGAAAACCAAATCATCCCCCTGTTTTACAGGTTCCCTGAATCCGGCTTTTCTAACCACCAGGTTAATCATTTTGTCAACATCCCTCACATCTTCAAACCTGACACGGATCTGGCTTCTTAAAATAATGATTGTTAAAACCGTGATCATGAATAAATTTGTTATTCCAAACAAGAATGTTGACAGAATAGCGATACTTTCGCTCAACGATACACCTCTGTCTACTTTAATGTTATAGGCAAATCCAAAATCAATTATAACCATCACGGCAATTGCAATAAACAAAGAATCAGTAAGTGAAAATTTTTCAGGTGGCAGGTGCTGGATGCTTTTTATCTTGCAATCGTGATGTGATGAACCAGAGGGCATTGTTTCAGTAACAGCGAATTCATC
Organism: Bacteroidota bacterium; assembly: GCA_013203545.1. Taxonomy (GTDB): domain Bacteria; phylum Bacteroidota; class Bacteroidia; order Bacteroidales; family 4484-276; genus JABMQA01. Next base: position 1,260 of record JABMQA010000827.1, on the reverse strand, counting down.
TGGATAGATAGAAGGTAGCTGAAAGACTGTGTACTTTTCAGATATATTTTTAAATGCTACATCCTCAATTTTAATTAATTGATCCGGGACCTGCGAACTGATCGTTTTGTAAGCCATTTCTGAAAGACACACACCGCCAGGAGTTGAAAAATGTTCCAGACGTGCAGCAACATTAACACCATCCCCAAAAAGATCATCCCCTTTCACAACAACGTCCCCAATGTGTATTCCGATTCTAACCAGCAAACGGTCCTGTTTTGATTTTTTCAGGTTCATTTTTTTAATCTCCTGTTGGATTTTACTTGCTGCCTGATATGCATTTAATACCGATGAAAATTCCGTGAACAAGGCATCTCCCATCTCTTTAATGATTTTGCCATGTTCTTCAAAAATGATACTTTTTAAAATTTCATCATGACATGATAACAAATCAAGGGCCTTTTGTTCGCTCTTCCCCATTAAGGCTGAATATCCAAAAATATCAGTAAACATAATGGTGGTAAGTCGCCGTTCGTGTGTGTCCATAAAATTGTCTTTTAAGAATTTAAAAATTCTTTGATTGCTTGATATGTCGTTTTTACCGCATCTTCAAGTTTATCATTAACAACAAGCAGATCAAATTTCGGGGAAAATGACAGTTCATAAACAGCCTTTTCAACCCTTTTTTTGAGGCTCTCCTCCGATTCGGTCGAACGGTTTCGCAAACGTTGTTCAAGTTCCGCTACGGAAGGGGGCTGGATAAAAATTGACAGGGAATTATTTGGAAACAGGGTTTTAATGCTGACCCCGCCTTGTACATCCACATCAAAAATAGCATGGCACCCTTCATTCCAGATACGCTGTACTTCTGATTTTAATGTACCGTAATAATTTCCGGGATATACCTCTTCCCATTCAACAAATTCATCGTTTTTAATTTTGATTTGAAATTCTGCAGGCGTCATGAAATAATAATCCCTGCCATTTTTTTCAATTTGACGCGGCTCCCTGCTACAGGCCGAAATGGAGAACTTCAGCTTTAAATCAGAAGCAAGGATCTCTTTTACAATGGTAGTTTTCCCGGACCCCGATGGCGCCGAAATAATTATCATCTTGCCATTCATGCTATAAAATATTGTAAAGTTGTTCTTTGATCTTTTCCAGTTCGTCTTTCATCTGAACCACCAGTTTTTGAATATCAGAATTATTGGCTTTAGAGCCGATGGTATTGATTTCGCGCCCCATCTCCTGGCTGATAAAACTAAGCTTTTTCCCCTGGGA
>JABMQA010000076.1 GCA_013203545.1 Bacteroidota bacterium | reverse complement strand
CAGTCCGCAGGCCTCATTGCTCAGTCCTCATTCCGCAGTCCGCAGTCCGCAGTCCTCAGTCCTCAGTCCGCCGTCCTCAGTCCTCAGTTCACAGTCCTCAGTCCGCAGTTCACAGTCCACGGTCTTCAGTCGGAAGTCGTTAGGCCACAGCTCATAGCCGGTAAATTGCCTGGTGGATGGAAGGTAAGTGGTTGAAGGTGACTCGAATGTTAAAGGCCAAAATCCAAAACATACAAAAAACATTATCCGGAAACCAAAGCTAAGGAATACCATATTATTGCCACGGAAATTCCGATTACCACCGGCAATTTCGTAGACAAAGTTCTAATATCAAACTTCCTACTTCTCTCAAAGGGATGGTTTTGGCAGGACATGCTATATGGCCTTTTTCCCCTTTACAAATCCTTTCAAACGTGCCATCCTTGTTAATCCCGTTGATTTCCTTTCTAAATTTGCCGGGAAATGCAAAAAATCAAAAATTGATTTATGTCGAAAGGAAGGGACAACAAGCCGCATATCGGAATATTTGGGAGGCGTAACAGTGGAAAAAGCTCACTTATCAATGTCCTGGCCGGTCAGGAGATTGCCATTGTGTCGGATATTGCAGGTACTACCACCGACCCGGTAAAGAAGTCGATAGAGTTGGAGGGCATCGGCCCGGCCATCCTGGTGGATACAGCCGGAATTGATGATGAGGGCGAACTGGGACAAAAGCGTATCGCAAAAACCAAATCCGTACTTAAAGTCATCGATCTGGCCATCCTGATTATATCGGAAAATCAATTTGGCGATTTTGAAGATAAACTTGTTGAGGCATTCCGGCAGTATGACCTACCGTTTATAATCGTGCATAACAAGGCCGATGTTGGGCAGCTTACACAGGAGCTGAAAGAAATTTTTGCAAATAAATACCAGACTTCGATAATTGATTTTAGTACGATCAGGCCAACCAATATATTAGAAGTTAGCCAGGCACTCCGAAAGCACATGCCCGAAAATGCATATATGCAGAAATCGTTGCTTGGTGGCCTGGTTAAAAAAGGGGATGTGGCGCTGCTGGTCACGCCCATCGACTCTGAGGCACCGGAAGGCCGGATGATCCTGCCACAGGTACAAGCCATTCGCGATGTGCTCGATAACGATGCCATTGTCGTGGCCTTGAAGGAAGATCAACTGGAAGGCTACCTGAATGCGATGCAACCCAAACCGGTTCTTGTCATCACCGACAGCCAGGTATTTCCGCTAGTGGACACAGTTGTGCCTCCTGAAATATCAATGACCAGTTTCAGCATCATGCTGTCACATCACAAGGGCGACTTTAAGAATTACCATAAAGGAACACCTCATTTGTCAAAGCTAAAAGATGGCGACCGAATACTGATCCTGGAATCCTGCACACACCACGTTTCATGCGAAGACATTGGCAGGGTAAAGATCCCGGGCTGGCTTTCGCGGCTATCAGACAAAAAGCTGGATTTTGATGTAGTGGCCGGCCTTGACAATCTGCCCCGCAATATTCATGACTATGCCATCGTGATCCAGTGCGGGGGCTGCGTAATTACCCGCAGGCAAATCATCAACAGGCTTAAACCCGCCGTAGATGCCGGCATTCCGGTTACCAACTACGGAATGGCCATTGCCTGGATGCATGGAATTTTCGACCGGGCTGTCGCTCCGTTTGTGGATTTGGATGAAAAGAAAAATTACTAAAAGGGATGCCATCCCTTGGTAGATTTTCACAGTGGACGTTCTTAAACAAAAAGCAGGGATGGCATCCCTCAGACATAGGTTTAAGAAAATATTGTCGAATTTTGTCTTTTTTTTGGCCAGGAAATATTATCAGGTACCGGTTTATGGATTGCAATCAACTATTAAATAAACAGTATTTTAACAGGCAGGATATCATTGTATTGTTAGCACTGCGAGGTAATGGCCTTGATGCGCTTTACAGGAAATCACAGCAAGTCAGGGAGAAGAATGTTGGTAAAAAGGTCTATTACAGGGGGCTTATCGAATATTCGAACAGGTGTGCAAAAAACTGTTTTTATTGTGGTGTGCGGCGCGGGAATAAAGCTATCGACAGATATACCCTGACGGATGATGAGGTGCTGGAAGCAGCGAGGCTGGCCTTGAATGAAAATTTCGGTTCGCTGGTGATCCAGGCAGGTGAACGAAGTGACAGGGGTTTTGTTGAAAAAATCGGGCACCTGCTCAGGGAGGTACGGAAATTGTCAGGTGGAAAGTTGCGTGTAACCCTTTCGCTGGGTGAGCAAACCGAAGAAACCTACCGGATGTGGCGCAACAGCGGGGCGCACCGTTACCTGTTACGTATCGAAACCTCCAATCCCGCACTCTATAAAAAACTGCATCCCGAAGATGATTTGCATAGCTTTCAGATGCGGTTGAAGGCACTTGATCTCATACAAGAAACCGGATACCATGTGGGTACCGGTGTGATGATCGGATTGCCTTTTCAAACCCTCGACGACCTTGCTGCCGACCTGCTTTTCATTAAAAACCATGACATCGATATGGTGGGGATGGGGCCGTATATTGAGCATGAAGCCACCCCACTATTTAGGTACCGGGATCAGATGCAGTCAAAAAAAGAGCGGTTTGAATTATCCATGAAGATGGTAGCTATTTTACGCCTGATGATGCCCGACATCAATATTGCAGCCACCACAGCCATGCAAACCCTTCATCCACAGGGACGCGAAATTGCTTTGAAAACCGGTGCCAATGTGATCATGCCCAACCTTACTCCCCTCAAATACAGGGAGGGTTATCTGCTGTACGAAATTAAAGAATCCACCCTCAAAGAAGGTGGACTTGGAAATAAGCCCCTATAAGGGGCCAAAGTCGAGCCTCTGTTGTTCTTCTTTACGTTCTTGTTCTTCTTGATATTTTACATATTT
>JABMQA010000826.1 GCA_013203545.1 Bacteroidota bacterium | reverse complement strand
TATTCTTAATTCATCATAATGGTACCCTGACGCTTTTCTTTTTAAATCTCAATCCCTTAAAATATACACAATTTAACATGATTTTGAGGAGATACTTACGTTTGACCTCTATCAGCAAAGTATAAATTTTTTTCGTTAAAATAATCAGTTGAATTAAATCACAAAAATTAATACACTATGAAAACACTATCCATTATACTGCTTTTAATCGGCTCATCCATATGGCTGACAGCACAAACCCGAAATATCCCCGACGTAGATTTAAAAACCCTGGACGGAATGTCTGTAAAATCTTCTGAAATTCTTGATTCTGATGCACCAACCATTGTATTTTTCTGGAAATCGGACTGCAACGATTGTACCGATAACCTGGAAAGCATGCAGGATGCATGGCAGGGAAAGCTTCAACAGGAAGGCGTGAAAATGGTGGCCGTTTGTACCGACTGCCATGGGTCATGGGGTCATGTAAAACCAATGGCATACGGTAAAAACTGGGAATTTGAAATTTATATCGATCCGAACGGTGATTTCAAACGTACCATGAATATATCCGATACGCCCTGCACCATGTTGTTTGATGAGGATCATAACCTGCTTGGCCGCCAGACCGGATATTGCTCTGAGAGCGAGGAGTTGATTTGCGAAAAAGTGATTCAAAGCTTAAATCAGCCATCAGTAAACATACAAGTGAGGTAGGAGATTTTCTTTGGTACGAATGTTTTCGAAAATAGACTAAGGAATGATATATTAAAAAATATTTTCACGGGATGAACCCATTTGCGAAACCAAAGGAGAAATCAGTTTACAATAGAAGTATGTAAATAGTTTTCTCCTTTTTTTGGGCTTTAGATTTGTTTGCTTTTCAGTGAAGAGGATTCTAATCCGCCTGCCCCATAGCCGTCAAGTTAAGGAAAAATTCAGCTGTAGAATATAAAACCGGAGTTTACTGGAACCCAAACAGCTGAAATTACTTTCAACCCAGTATGGGTTGAACTATTGTAGATAAGTGCTCCTGGTAAGATAAACCAAAACCCAGTATGGGTTTGACTATAAAATGAAATGACTAATTCAATGGGAAGATTTTTCGGCGTGAAACATCAAAAATCTAATATCGTAAATCTGATTTCTGATATCATTTGTCTATTTCAGGTTCACTTCCCATCACAAACTTCAACTCCCCTCCTCTTGCAATATCGCGGTGGCTGATAATGTAGTTGGTGATCTTTCTTGCATTAAAGGAGACCTCCTTAACAAACACATTTTCCGGAGCCTGGTTTTCGACCACAATTTTTAGCTTCCTTCTTCTGCCGAGATCCAATTCGGCATATTTAACCAACGGGCTCCCGATGGCATAATCTTCAGATCCGGGACATACCGGGTAAAATCCCAGGGCACTGAAAATATACCATGCCGACATCTGCCCGCAATCGTCGTTGCCACAAAGCCCGTCAGGTGCATCGGCATACATGGTTTCACAGATCATCCGTACACGCTCCTGGGTTTTCCAGGGTTCGTCCGTCCAGTTGTAAAGGTATGGAATATGATGACCGGGCTCATTTCCATGTACGTACAAACCAATAATACCATCGCGTGTGATGTCTTCGTTGGCTTCGATATGTTTGTCGGAAAGTTGCATGGTATATAGTGTATCGAGCATGCCGGTGAATTTTTCTTGACCCCCCATAAGCTCTACGAGTCTTTCGGGGTCGTGTGGGACATACAGGCCATAGTTCCATGCATTTCCTTCGATAAAACCCTGCCCGTGGGTATTTAAAGGATCAAATTCTTTTTTGAAAGACCCATCCGACAATTTGGGTCGCATGAATCCACTCTCAGGATCGAATACATTGTAATAGTTTTTTGAACGCTCCAAAAACTCATCGTAAGCCTGGTAGTCCTCGGTAACGCCTGCAATTTGGGCAATTGCCCAGTCGTCGTATGCATATTCGAGGGTTTTGCTCACCGAGCTACCGTTTTTATCCTCCGGTACGTATCCCATTTCCATGTAATATCCCAGTCCGTCATATTTTGGATATTTTGCTGTATTGATGCAGGCATCCAATGCTTCATCCAAATCCTCTGTATAGACTCCCTTCATGATGGCGTCGGCAATTACAGAAACGCTGTGGTAACCGATCATACACCAGTTTTCGTTTGCATAATGCGACCAAACCGGTAGCATCGGATGAACACTCTGATCATAATGGGCCATCATGGATTTGATCATATCGCGGTTGCGGTCGGGTTGTAT
>JABMQA010000825.1 GCA_013203545.1 Bacteroidota bacterium | reverse complement strand
CATGAAGCGACTTCGCAGATTTGCGAACAAACATAGTCTCTATTTGATCGAAGACAGTTGCGACACATTAGGTGGACAGATTAACAAAGAGCCAACAGGCAAATTATCTGACATATCGATTTGCAGTTTTTACGCTTCTCACCATATAACTACTGCGGGGTCCGGGGGAATGCTTTGTACCGATAATGATAAATTTTTGGCGCGCGCAATAGCATATCGCGATTGGGGGAGATTTGGTGATGACAATGAAGATGTTGGGGAAAGATTTAATCTAGAGGTAGACGGCATTCCTTATGATCGCAAGTTTGTATATTCAGTTGTTGGATACAATTTCAAGCCAACAGAAGTGCAGGCAGCATTTGGTTTAGCACAGTTAGCAAAGCTGCCAGCGTTTAATAGACAGCGAAGACGAAATTCCAAACGATTCAATCAGTATCTCAAAAAGTATAAAGATTTTTTCATATTTCCAGAAGAACTTCCAAAAGCAACTGTTACTTGGCTTGCTTTTCCGCTTACGTTGAAAGACAATGTTCCATTTACGCGTCTTGAACTTATAAATTATCTTGAAGCGAATAATATTCAGGTCAGACTCTTATTTAGCGGGAATATATTCCGTCAGCCTGCATTCAAGAATGCTCCGCGCCGTGTAGTAGGAGAACTTACGAATGCTGATAAGATTATGAAAGATTCGTTTGTTATTGGCTGTCACCCAGGACTTACAGATGAAATGATAGATTATGTTTGTGGTGTATTTGATGAATTCATGAAGCCTCATATGTCAGGGTCTTCGAAATCTACTCTTGTCTAGCTAGTATGTTTAAAAAAGTAAAAGTTCATATCTATTTCATTCGCAGGCTGTTTGAGGCGAAGCGCCCTTTAAAGCACTATTTTAATTTTTTCAAGAATACATATTTCGGGAATTTTATGTTGGCTAGAATGCCCAAGCTTGATCAGAAGATTAATGTAAATGATTTTGAACTCCATATTTTGTCTCAAAAGGATTTTATTTGGATGCTTTATTGGGCTATCAGGTCATTTATGTTTTATTCAGAACTATGTCCAAAAGTAGTTGTGCATGATGACGGATCATGGGACGAGAAAGCAAAGAGATTGTTTGAGAATAGATTCAGTAACGTTGAAGTACTGATGAAAAAAGATGCAGATGAAGCCATAGGCAAGATGACTAATCTTTCAGATAGAGTAAGAGAAGCAAGAAAGCTCAAAGGGATACCTATTCTCAAGTTTACTGATGTCTTTCTTTTGGCAGGGGCAAAGAAGGTAATGATACAGGGGAATGATGGTTTGTTTTTTGGTAAACCTACAGAGATAGTTGATCTTGTAAAAGACAGAAGCGGACTTGAAGGACTTGCTTCAGATACGCATGGCCCTTATCCAATACAGATTAGCAAAGAGTATGCAGCGAAGCATAATTTTTATGAGAAAAAAGCACATCTTATAAACTCGGATCTACTTATATTCAGAAGAGATCTGATGTCCTTGAAGACTTTTGTCGAATATTTTGACAATGTGCCTACATTTCAAGACTATTTTATCGAGATGGTTGGACTAAGTGTGCTCATGGCAGGATTGAATTTTGAATTACTTGAATATGATAGGTATAGAATAAAAGGCGGAGTAGAACCAAACACAGTGATGAAGCATTTTACAAGCCCGAGAAGACATGAGCTTTATGCGTATGGTATTGATTTGGTTCGTGAGAGATTGGATGCATAAACATGCATAATTATGAAATTAACCTATATTTTTAATGGAAGACTACCAACTGAAAAAGCGCATGGACTGCAAATTGTAAAATCATGCGAGGCTTTTGCGCGTGAAGGCATCGAAACAAAACTCGTTATAGCTCATCGGCATAATCTGATCAAAGAAAATATATTCGACTACTATGGCGTAGAGCCTCTTTTTGATCTGAAAAATGTTTGGGGGTTTAGTCTGCCGTCTTTTCAGGGACGCATAGCCTATTTTATTCAGGCCATTACATCGAGCATTGGGATTTTGTGGCATATATTATTTAAAGTTAATAAAGAAGATCATATTTTTTATGCGCGTGATTATCCCACGCTTACAT
>JABMQA010000075.1 GCA_013203545.1 Bacteroidota bacterium | reverse complement strand
TTAAATCCTCAATATCGAGCACAATATTAATCCATGGTTCATTGATTTTTTTGCTCAGCCCGTGTTTAAATGCATTTTCCACAAATGGTAATAATAAAAGCGGCGCAATATTTTTTCCATTGACTCTCCCAAATATATCCACCTGCGATTTTAATTCATTCCGGTACCTGATCTTTTCAAGACCAAGGTAGTCGTGCAGAAGCTGAACCTCTTTTTCGAGGGGAACAAGCGAAACATTACACTCATACAACATATAGCTGAGCAAATCAGACAGTTTTACAACAACCTCCGGTGCATGATCGGATTTATCCAGAGTAAGTGCATAAAGGTTGTTAAGTGTATTAAAAAGGAAATGCGGATGGATCTGTGATTTTAGAAACTTTAATTCCGACTCCATTTTTTCTTTGGCCAACTCCTGGTTTTGTTTCTGGTTTACAAACCAATATTCAAACAGCTTCACCGATGCAAAAATGGCTGTCATTGCATAAATATTGAAAAATGTATAGGCGTAATTAAATTTAACAAAAGAGTAACTGCTGTTATCAAAATCAGGGTAAAGCAGCGGATACGAAACAAGGCCCACTATGACCCTTTGCAAAAAGATTAAAAAAATAGCCGAAGCGCCAAACATCAGAAAAAATGATTTGTATTTCCGCAAAAGCAAATACCTTGGAATCAGATAGTAAACAGTGAAGTATGCCGCAAGAATATCAATCCACGCAGTAAGGCTATATTGAGTTACCGACCTTAACAGGGTTATGTTTTCATAAAAGAGTGCATAGATGTATGCAAAAGTAAAGGTATAAACAAACCAGACTGCCATATGAATAAAAATCCGGTACTTCAGATATCCGTTCCATCCTGAAAGATCTGCTATTGTAATTTTTTGACTACCCATGAAATTAAAATTTGAAATTCAAAATTATAACAAAGAACCTTTCATTAGGCAAAAAGTGGATAAGAGGTTCAAAATAACATGTAAACGACACGATTATGTGGATAAATGTCATTTGCAGGAGTTAAGAGGCATTGGCTATGGGCAGGGTATAACCTTGTCGAATATATTTTATTAAAACCAGCGTCTTGATCATTTTTGATGAATAAAATAAAATTAGAAATATGAAAAAACAAGTTAAACTACTTTTGACATTATTCGCAGTTGTACTGGGTATCTCATTTATTAATACCAACCTGAAAGCCCAGACCGATTTCCGGCAAAATGAAATGACAACAAACTTTACACAGGGCTATGATGTTTGCACCGGCGATATCAACAGCGATGGATTTGAAGATATCGCAGCCGTTGCCAAAATTAACGGAGGCGAGGTTGCATACTGGCTGAACGATGGGGAACAAAACTTCACCATGTACATCGTCCGGCAAAATTTCGACGGTGCCCGCTCGGTGAGGATCGTAGACCTGGATAAGGATGGCGAAAAAGACCTGATTGCTGCTGCATGGCTTGCCAACAAGATCCTGTGGTGGAAAAACGATGGCAACGAAAACTTTACCGAATACAGCATCGACACCAATTTTATTGGGGCCCATACGGTCGACATCAAAGATGTAAATGATGATGGGGAATTGGATGTGCTCTGCTCCGGATTTGACTATTACGGTCATGAGGGTGAAATTGCCTGGTGGGAAAACGATGGAAATGAAAACTGGGAAAAACACCTGATATCGGATCGTTTTCAGCAGTCACCCTTTATTTACGGTGAAGACATGGATGGTGATGACGACATGGATGTAATCGCCTGCGGAGAATTGAATGATGAAGTTTACTGGTGGGAGAATCAAGGTAACGAAACATTTGCTGAACATATGATTGATGAAGCGTTTGATGCCGCTCATACCGTGCTGCCAAGGGACATTGATGGGGATAATGACATGGATATCCTGGGTGCCGCCTGCATGAGCAGTAAAGTTGCATGGTGGGAAAATACAGGTTATAACCAATTTGTAAAACATGACCTTGGCGCTTTCCCCGGAGCACTCTGGCTGGATGCCGGCGATATGGATATGGATGGAAAAATAGATCTTGTCAGTGCCGGAATGTCAGCACCCAAACTTGCGGTTTGGTATAACCAGGGAGACAACGAGTTTACGATGAACCTGCTTGAAAGTGGATTCACTTCTGCATTTGTCTCACTTCCTATGGATATGGACAGGGATACTGATTTGGATATTGTGGCCATTGGCTACAACAGCAACAAGATTTCGTGGTTTATGAACCAATTGATCAATCCGGATTATTTCATGGGCCCCGAAAGTGTGGCTTTCGACCACGACAGGCAACGGTATCTTGTTTCTTGCGCCTACGCAAATAAGGTTGTTCAGGTTGACAAAACCACCCACCAGCAACAAATATTTATTGATGATATAGCTTCCCCACTGGGGAATTGTATTCATGACGGCACATTTTATGTTTCTGTTGGCCAATACCTGAAATCATTCGACCTGGAAACGGGCGAAGAGTTGTTTTCAACATACATCCCATGCATTCAGCACCTGGATGGTATGACCTGCGACAACAATGGCTACTTATATGTGATCGACACCGGCGGTAAAATCCATAAGGTTGATCTGGCTACCGGTGTGCCTGAATTGATTGTTGATTCGGGATTAACAAATGCGATCCAGGACTGTATCTTCGACCCCTTCAACAACAGGTTGCTCTCGGTAGGCTATGCAGTTAATGCGCCCATCCAGGCCATCGATCTGGAATCCTATGAAGTGACCACTGCTACTGCAACACCCTTTGGATACTATGATGGCATCACCATCGACCAATTTGGCAATGTTTACCTGGCTTCACATTACTCCCCGGGTAAAATTATTAAATATGAGGCGGATTTATTATCCTATGAGGTCATCTCAACTGGTCATAACCAACCTGCCGGATTGGATTACAACCAGTATGACAACATGCTTGTGGTGCCAAATTTTACAGGTAATTCAGTGGATTGGCTCCCGATTCAGGTTACAGGTGTTGAGGAACCAAGAGGCCAAAACCCGCTTCATATCTATCCAAATCCCAATCATGGCAAGTTTATGCTCAAATGGGAAATTCCGCTTGGGAATCACATTGGAATTCGTGTGGTAAACAATACAGGTAGTCAGGTCCTTCATCAAAAACTTGATTGGAAAGGTTCATTAGCGAATTCTGCAAAACTAAACCTGTCGAATATTCCAGAAGGAATTTACTTTCTTACCATTGATAACGGGATTAATTCGTACACCGAAAAGCTGGTTATAAATAAATAGCGTAATTTTATGACATCATGAAAAATTCAACAAGAGTAAATCATTAAAGTAAAACGTATTATGAAACTTACCATAAAAATAGCTGTAACATTTCTATTAGGTCTCATTATCATTGGAACTGATGCCCAGACCTATTCCATTGGAGAGATCATTACCATTAATTCGGAGATACTTGGCGAAGAAAGGGGTATTATTGTATACACACCATTTAGCTACACGGAAACAAAGCAGACCTACCCGGTGATGTACCTGTTGGATGGAGATGCCCATTTTCATCATGCGTCGGGAATTGTCCAGTTTATGTCATCACGCGGACTAATGCCGGAGATGATTGTGGTAGCAATTCAGAATGTTGACCGGACCAAGGATTTTTCTCCAACACGCGTTGCAGGGCAACCCAACACCGGCGGTGCCGATAACTTTATGCATTTTCTTTCTGATGAATTGATTCCTTTAGTAGAGAAAAAATTCAGGGCTAATCCATACCGGATTCTCACCGGGCACTCATTCGGAGGGGAGTTTGCAGTATTTGCCTTACTGAATGAACCTGATTTATTCGATGCATACATTGCCATCAGTCCCTACCTGATGTATGACAACAATTACATGGTTAAGGAAGCCAGAGCCAAACTGAGATCAAATTATCCGGGTGGTGTTATGTTCTATATGACCGTTGGTGACGAACCCAATTATTTTGAACCTTTGGGGGCCTTCGAAACCATAATTGAGGAGAAATCCCCTGTGGGATTTGAATTTAAATACGTCAAAATGCCGGATGAAAATCACGGTTCCATACCTCATATGAGTATTTACAAAGGGCTGGAATGGATCTATTCAGGGTGGGGAATTCCTGATGGAAAGATTAATGACGGTTTAGATGCGATTAATCAACATTATGCTGATTTATCAAAAAAATACGGGTACGAAATAAAATCCCCTGAATATGTTTTAAACCTGCTCGGATATGCTTATCTGCAAAACGAAGAATTTGAAGATGCCATCAGGGTATTTCAGGAAAACGTGAAACGGTATCCTGAATCATCAAATGTTTATGATAGCCTGGGCGAAGCGTTTGAAAACAACAATCAGTTTAAGGAAGCCCTTAAAAGCTATAAAAAAGCTGTAAAAATCGGGAGCAGGGAAATGAGCCACAATCTGGTGATTTATACTACTAACATGGAAAGAATGAAGGAAAAGCTTTCAGAATAGAAATTAGAAAATCAATGGACAAATTGCAGGTATAAAACCGTTCAAAAAAATGAAATCGACTCGATCATTATCATTCACGGTCTTTCAAATAGCCATGAT
>JABMQA010000824.1 GCA_013203545.1 Bacteroidota bacterium | reverse complement strand
GATGTGCAGTTTCCAGTGAAACACACAATTGATTGCCATTGTCATACTCCGGGTATTTCTGAAGAAACATCTCCAATCCGCGCCAACCTACAGAACCGTGGGGCTCAAGAAGGAGTTTGTAATTTTCCCAGGCCGATTTGATGGTCTCTTTGGTTTGCTGATCGGTAACACTAACCGGATAGAGGTCTTTTCTCATTCTTTCGAGATCGGGCAATTTCTTAACATTTCCCACCTCATCCATCTCACCCTGGTAAAGGGCAACAAGCCGCGCCAGGTTACTGGGATGCCCCACATTCATGGCGCTCGAAATACAGTTTTTCGAAGGGACAATTTTATTGTAAATACCTGTTTGGACGAATACAGGAAATTCATCGTTCTCATTGGTTGCAATGATAAATTTTTCAACAGGCAATCCCATTTGCATGGCAAGCATTCCGCCCATCATATCACCGAAATTGCCGGAAGGAACCGACAGCACGATCTTTTCATCTGATCCGGTGTTGCAAAGTTTTGCAAATGCATAAAAATAATAGACTATTTGCGGGATCAACCGGCCGATGTTGATTGAATTTGCTGATGATAAATTCAGATAATCCAGGTCAGGGTCGGAGAAGGCCTCTTTAACCAAGGCCTGGCAGTCGTCGAATTTGGCATCCAACCCGATGATTTGAATATTCTTACCCAGGGTGGTCATCTGCTTTCGTTGCCGGTTTGTAACCTCTGTTAACGGAAACAGCACAACTACTTTGATGTTTTCGAAACCATAAAATGCATTGGCGATGGCACTGCCCGTATCTCCCGAAGTAGCTGTTAGGATCAACAGGTTTTTCTGCTCCTTCGAAAGGTAATAATTCATTAACCTGCCCATCATGCGACCGGCAAAATCCTTAAAAGATGCTGTAGGGCCCTGATCGAGGCGCATTACATATTTACGGCCGGTAACATGTTCAAGTGGTACCTCATAATCATAAGCATCCTTAATCAACGATTTGAGATCATCCGGTGGAATAACATTACGGAGAAATTTTCCAATCACCAAGTCGGCAATCTCGTAATATACCAGGTCTTTCATCGAGTATATTTCATTCGCCGAAAAAACCGGGATATCCTCAGGCATATAGAGCCCTTTATCAGGAGCCTGCCCTTTTAGCAATGCATCCGGGAATGGCACCGGAGGGGAAATGCCATTTGTTGAGTAAAATAAAATCGGATTTTCCATGATTTATCGCTTTAGAGTTGCAGATGACGCCCCACCGGCAGAATACTCCGGAGAAGTATAAGGTATTTTCTTTCCATCCAGCACTTCAAGCGCCTGGTTGAGATCAGCAATGATATCGTCGGGATGTTCGGCGCCAACACACAGGCGGATAAGGTTGGAAGGGATATCGGCCAGTTTACGTCCTTCTTCACCTTGCTGTGAATGCGTGGAAATGGCCGGAATGGTAGCTACCGATTTGATCCTGCCCAGGTCGGTGGCCCGCCATATCCTTTGCATGGCATCAAATACATCCCGGGTGGCCTGAGCACCGCCTTTAATACGGAATGACATCAGGTGTCCGTACCTGTTGACCTGTTCTCCATATTGTTCGTCATACTCCGAATCAACAAGTACGAGGTATTTCTTAGCCAGTTCGTGCAGGGGATGCGTTTCGAGGCCTAGGTAATCCACCTTTTCGATATGCTTGTGCGTCTCCAGGAATTTTGACACGGTTAGGGTAGTACGGCTCTGCATATCTACACGCATCCGTAGTGTACGAATATCATTAACTGCGAGAATGGCATTCATGGGGGAGATGTTAGGTCCGTTGTCCCTGTTGGGAAGCGTTTTGGCATACATGCAGAAATCAGCTTTTACTTCGGGCCCAACATTTTTCGATACCAGGTTTTTCCGGGCAATTACGGCTCCGGCAATTCCAAATCCACTGGTCGAAAGTGTTTTCGATACGGATTGAACCACGATATCAGCGCCCCTTGCGATGGGTCGCATGAGTGCCGGGGTTGCCACAGTGGAATCAACGATCATGGGTATTCCATGTTTATGGGCCAATTCGATAACTTGATCAAGATCAAAGAATGCCTGCCCGGGATTGCTGGGCATCTCACCATAAAGGAAACGGGTGTTTTCGTCGATCAGGGATTCCCATTCGTTGATATCGTCTGAATGAACAACCTTGCGCCATTGGATGTGGCGTTCCTGGTCCTTTCGAACGGCAAACTGCTGGAACGTCCCGCCATACAACTGAGTTGTTGCAACAAAATTCACCGGTCTTGTCGGATTTTCCTTGTCTGGAAGCAGAAACGGATCCACCGCTGTTTGAATGGCAGCCATTCCTGACGCCGTGGCAATACATGATGTTTCCACATCCGAACCATAACCTTCAAGCAATGCCAGCACGCCTTCGAGGTAATACATCGAAGGGTTGGCAATCCGTGAATAACACCACGTTGGTATCTGGTAGCCCAGTGCTGCCTCCATCTCATCCGAGTCGCGGTAAGCCTGCGATGTGGACATATAAACAGGCTCGATGATGGAACCCTGATTAAAATCCAAAGCCTCCTGCATGGAATATACGCCATGTACCGATATGGTGTCGAAACGGCATTTCTTCATTTCCTTTAAATGGTCACTATGCCATTGGGCAGAACGCTTTGCAGCTTCGATGTAATGATTGGTTCCCTGATGATTCATTTGATTAGCCTCCTAAATAGTTACGTTTATTTTTCATCCACAAAAATATCAAAATTTCCTATTCTAACAGGATACTCTGACAGTATGTGTAGTAACTGGTTGAAATATTTTCAGACTATAATCTATTTTGTCTATTTTTGGAAAAATCATTATTTAAACCATAATTTTTATGAGCACTAACTTTCACCTTGACAGTCTGGATAAAAAAACCCTCCGGTTGTTGACCAGCGATGCCCGGATGCCATACCTTGAAGTAGCCCGCCAATGCAAGGTTTCAGGGGCAGCTATCCATCAGCGGATTCAAAAAATGGTTGAAGCCAACGTAATTTCAGGCTCACAGTTTAACATCTCGGCAAAAGGTATGGGGTATCACACCTGTGCATACATCGGCCTGCAGGTAAATCTCACCTCCACCAGCACACATGAAGATGTTTTCAGGCGGATCAAGCAGGTACCCGAAATCGTCGAATGTCATCACATTACCGGAAAATATTCACTTTTACTCAAAATTTTAACCAAAAACAACGAACACCTGAAAAGGGTTATCGTTGAGAAGATCCAGTCGATTGTGGAAATTGTGAGTACCGAAACCTTTATTTCGCTTGAAGAGGGTTTTGTGAGGCAGTTACCGATTGATTGATATTTATTGTTCTATTCTTTTACTATATTTGCGTTAAAACAAATAAAAAATATTATGAAGAAAACTATACTATTATTGGCTGTTTGCCTGATCGTCGTATGCAATGTATCATCGCAAAACAAATTTCAGCATCAAAATCCTCACTTCAATCCCGGGCATGATTACACCGGGTATTCCCATATACAAAATGAATCTCCGGGGCCTTTCCATATTGCCCAAAGTGATCAGATCCTGTCACCGGTAGAAGAGTATGGAGATCCGCCGGATTGGAGCTGGGCATCACAATTTGGTGGTTCAGGTGCCGATGTTGCCAGGGACCTTGTAAGTTCGGAGGACGGTAATGTTTATATCTGTGGATCCTTTTCCGGGGAGATTGTTGTTGATGGAGAGACTTTTAATTGTATAGGCAAAAAAGATTCCTATGTGGCCAAATTTTCCAATACAGGAACTTTCCTTTGGCTGAAGCACATTCCGGCCGCAGAGGATGAGTATATTGAAGCCTTTGGGATTAATTTGGATGCACTTTCCAATGTACACGTAACTGGATATTTCACGGGCAACGCAACAGTTGGTACCCATAATTTGCTTGGGATAGGTGACAGGAATTTGTTCTATGTAAAGCTCAATCCGGACAGCGATATTCTATTTGCCAATGATCATGAGGGTTCAGCATATTCTGAAGTTGGTCAGGTGATAGATACAGACGGTGCCGGAAATGCATATATTCTGGGGTCTTGGGAAGGTAATCTTAGTTATAGGGATAAGAGTTTTTTACTGAAATATGATCAATTTGGTAATGAATCATTTGTTGAATACTATATGCAGAACTTCAATGATATTGAAGTAGTTGGTACAAGTATCTATTTTGCAGGCAGGGTGCTTGAACCCGAATCCATTGGTGAATTTGTAATTGCAATTGATTTTGTTGATGATGTTTTTCTCTTAAAATCGGATTTGGATCTGAACTATCAGTGGATTAAACTGGCAACACAAACTTCCACATTCTATAGCCCAAGTGTATGTTATGGTTTGTTTGTTAATCAAATGGAGGAGTTATTCATAACAGGGAATATGCGAAGTAATCTGACCTTTGATAATATTGGACTGGAGGGATATGGTGGATTCGTTTTTAAATTCAACGCCGGAGGAGATGCGCTTTGGGGCACTTCAATGAATCAACAGGGATATGATGTTTATTATCCTGATGATATCGATGGTTTTGCAGGTCAGGTACAGGTTCTTATTGATGAATATGTTTTATCACTCAACGCGGTTTCAGGAGATATCATCAACAATGCAAAAGCGCCTTCTGGGGCAGTTGAACTTGATGTGGATGTAAGTGGAAATATAAATATGTGTGGCCAGTTAAACCAATTGATTTTTGCATCACAATACAACACCGCACTTTCACAAAACTGGATGGTTAATTTTGAGGGAAATTCATCATCAGTCAGGGT
>JABMQA010000823.1 GCA_013203545.1 Bacteroidota bacterium | reverse complement strand
GTTGTCGCAAATTTTGCGACAACCACTTCTTTAACCAATTCTCCCTCTGTAAATACATTGTTAATATGCTTACCAATAGTTTTTACATCTCTACCAAACAATAGAGCCAACTGCTGACGATTCAACCATACCGTTTCTTCTTCTATTCTTACCTCTATGCGCTCAGGCAACTCGTTTGATTGGTAAAGTACTATTTCGTTTTTCATATTCAAATCATTAATTTCAAAACGATTATTCATAAGCTGCTAATCCTGATATTTCACGCCCCTGGGCTAGTTTTTTTAATTGGGGTACTAATTCCGTCATCAATGCCAATTCTCTTATTCTGCGTTCTTTCCAGCTAAGTTCTAATGGCTCTAAAAGGTCGGTGAGCTTTTCTCCGTCAAAAATCATTCGGTTGATAATCTGCTCCACAAAGCTTTTTAAGGCTGCCGTTTGTAAGCCATGGTCATTTGCAATCTTAGCCAGCTCTTTGTCGTATTTCTCTACTCTAAAGGTTTCAAAGTTTTGCTTGAGTTCATCTGCAGTTTGCCCCACGCTCCAATCCACTTTATCAATGTATTCAGTCAAGTCTTCTTCTTCGTCCATCAGGTTTGAGTTGGATTTCAGCAAACTAATCACCTGAGACTTGGTCATTTTTTGTCTGGAAGGTTTTTGCTGTGTACTATCGGCAATCAGGTCCATGATATAATCGTAGTCGATAATGGCTGAAGCAAAAAGCACAAATTCAAAATCCAATTGCTGTATATCAGGTGGTGCATTATCACCTTCTTTTTGTTGTATTTTTTTTAATTGTTTGGCAGTTTCCAAATATGAACTTCGGAAAGCTTGCAAGCTATCTGTCGGTAAAATGGCTTCTATTTTGGCTTGTTGTGTTTCGTCTAAGTCGGTGTATTGGTCTAATTCGGTTTTTAGCTTTTGCACTTTCTTGAACTTTTCAATAAAAGCAACCTTTGCTGCATCACCATGTAGGTTGTAAACTTCCTGAGGTTCGTTTACCAAATTATGCTGCTGCATAAAAATGCCCAAAGCTTCTACTGCTTTTTGGTAATTTTCAATAACCACAGGAGCAGGGTCAACCATCCAAATTTCTTTGGCTCGTCCGCTGTCTTCACCAGAGAAGAGTGCAATAGCCCGGTTTACGGCATCTTGTTGCGAGCGGAAATCAAGAATATTGCCGTAAGGTTTTGTATCGTTAAGCACCCGGTTGGTACGCGAAAATGCTTGTATCAATCCGTGGTATCGCAGGTTTTTGTCCACATACAGCGTGTTGAGGTATTTGGAATCAAAACCTGTGAGCAGCATGTCCACTACTATGGTGATGTCAATTTTTTTTTCGTGTGGATAGTCTTTATTGGAGTATTTCTGGTCTTTGATTCGCGACTGAATGTCCTGATAATATTTATCAAATTCATTGAAAGAATGGTTCGTGCCATACTGCTGATTGAAGCCGGCAATAATTTCTAATAAAGCTGCTTTCTTTTCTTCAGGATTTTGTTTGTTGTCTTCTTTCTCCTGTATCAAATCCTCTTGTAATTGTTTGATATCTGCAGCATTTTTTTGACTTTGCTGGTCGCCTTCTTTTGCAATAAGTTGTGAGGGCGGAGAGAATACACAAGCAATATTAAGCGGTATATAATCCTCGCTTTCTGTTTGCTTCTGTTCTTGAATTGTTTTGAATAGGTGATAATATTCAATAGCGTTATTGATTGAAGCCGTTGCAAGAATGGCGTTGAACCGCCTTGAATTGGTGGCTGCATTGTGCTTGTCGAGAATGGCTTCAACTACTGCCTGTTGTGCAATAGGTTCGCCCGGTTTGGCGTTTTGAGTTCCTTTGCCTTTGAAATAGTCGATATGAAATTTAAGTACATTTTTGTCTTCTATGGCGTGCGTAATAGTATAGGCGTGCAATTCCTGTTTGAAAATAGTTTTGGTGGTTTTGTAAGTCGCCTGTTCGCCTTCTCTGATATTGTAAGTGGCATTTTCATCAAAGATGGGCGTACCTGTAAAACCAAAGAGTTGAGCATTTGGGAAAAACTCTTTTATGGCTTTGTGATTTTCTCCAAACTGCGAACGGTGGCACTCATCAAAGATGAAAACAACACGTTTATTCTGAAGCGGTTCTAAACGGTCTTTGAAGGTTTGAATTCCTTTCTTTTCCTTCTTTCTATTGTACTTGCTATTCTCATCCAGAGCCAAACCTAATTTTTGAATTGTAGTGACAATAACCTTGTCAGCATAATCAGTAGATAATAAACGCCTAACCAATGTTTCGGTATTGGTGTTTTCTTCTACACTGCCTTCCTGAAATTTATTGAATTCTTCACGGGTTTGCCGGTCAAGGTCTTTCCTGTCCACCACAAAAAGGCATTTTTCAATATCGTGGTTGTTTTTTAACAGGGTAGAAGCTTTGAAAGAAGTTAATGTTTTTCCACTGCCGGTTGTGTGCCAGATATAGCCATTGCCCCGGTTTTGGTGGATGCAATTTACAATAGCTTCTACAGCATAAATTTGATACGGCCGCATCACAAGTAGTTTCTGTTCGCTTTCGACCAAAACCATATACTTGCTAATCATTTCACCCAGCGTACACTTAGAAAAGAACATTTCAGTAAAATCATACAAGCCGTTTATTTTCTTATTGTCCCTGTCTGCTAATTCATAAACTGGTAAGAATTGTTCGTCAGCATTAAAAGCAAAATGTTGATTTTTGTTATTGGCAAAATAGATTGTTCTTGAAGCATTGCTAACAATAAACAATTGCATAAAACACATCAAAGTATTGCTGTACCCATTTCCCGGGTCATTTTTATAATCCACTATTTGCTGAATCGCTTTTCGTGGTGAAATGTCCAGTTTTTTCAATTCAATTTGCACCACAGGCAAACCATTAATCAGTAAAATAACATCGTAACGGTGATTGCTGTTCTCAGTATTGATGCGTAATTGATTTATAACTTCATAGTCATTTTTGCACCAGTCTTTTATATTTACTAATGTGTAATGTAAGGGCGTTCCATCCTCACGTTGGAAATATTGTC
This sequence comes from Bacteroidota bacterium, assembly GCA_013203545.1. Classification (GTDB taxonomy): domain Bacteria; phylum Bacteroidota; class Bacteroidia; order Bacteroidales; family 4484-276; genus JABMQA01. Next base: position 668 of record JABMQA010000823.1, on the reverse strand, counting down.
TTTCACGCAAAAGTTTAGAAGCTGCAAAAACATCGGGATTGATAATTTCTTCACGTAAGCGTAAAAATTCGTTTTCCGTAAGATGAACACGGTTAAGCGCTTCAAATTTGGTTTTGAAGTTTTGTTCAAGCGTTTTTCTATCAACAATATCAGGTCGATAGATGTATTTCAGCTCCGTTAGCTGCTTGATTAGATTTTCTTCTATTTGATATTCTTTAGTCATTCAAATCTTCTTTCAATAAATCTTTCGGATTGATATCTAATATTTTTGCAATTCGATATAAATCCTCGATACTTGGTTGTCTTCTGTTTTGAGCATAGCTGTTAACCATATTATAACTTTTCCCCAACTGTTCAGCCAACCACTTTTGTTTTATTCCCTTTTGTTCTAAAACCTCTTTTATCCGGTTCATTTTTGAATCTTTAATTCAGTCCACTAAAATAGTGTAATTATTTTATATCTCACCAAATGAGTATTAAAATTATCATTCTTTCAGTCAGCGTTGGCAAAAGGGCAAGCTCTTTTGCTGCGGAGGCACGGGGCAGCAAATGTGCTTGACCGTGCGGTTGGCTTTTTTCAGCATGAAGCACAACAAACTTTTATCCGCCACTTGGAGGATTACTTAGTTTTTAAACTTAAGCATCTGATATCTTCCAGTGTCTTACTC
>JABMQA010000822.1 GCA_013203545.1 Bacteroidota bacterium | reverse complement strand
TTTTACAAAAATAAATCCTGTGTTTTTTAAAGACCCATACGCATTATTGCGACAATCGCTGTTTACAAAAACAAGATTCTGGCTCGCTGGCTGAAGACCAATTAATTGCTGAATTCGATCGACGCATCTTTCTCCCAACCGTTGTTCAAAATGTTGAGCCAAAAACTGAAGCAACTTCCTGTCTTGTCCGGTATTTGATAAACCGAATTGCCGGTAGGCAAGGTCTTGAATGAAATGTAATGGCTCAGCCACATTGGCTAAAATGACTTGATATTTAAGATATTTTTCCTCAATAATTTTCACCATTAATTCAGCGGCGGTCGACTTGCCTGATCCCGAAGGGCCAAACAAAGAGATTTTTACTATCTTCCTCTTACTCATAAATCTGCTTTTCCCAACCTCTGTAAACAACTCCATTGGGTCTCAGGACCAAGTTATTCATCTGACAGGCGCAAGTTTGTTGCTCAAACTCTACCGAAACACCATCAACGATCAAAACGGGATTTTCATTAACGAAACTAACCAGTTTGTGTTTCTGTTTAAGTTCGTCAAATAATCCACCAACCGCCACAAACTCGCTGGCTACCGAAGCTGGATAATCATAATCAAACATTTGTCTAACAACTATCTTTTTAGCATTTAACTCTTTTTCTCCCCATCTAATATAATCAAGAAGCTGGCCGGAAGAACGAATTCCGGAACGACAAAGAACCAAAGACAACTTGACAGGAACTTGTCTGGAAACCTTTTTAATCAACAACGAATCATATTCAATCCCCATTATTTTTTTATTGACGCTGTTGTCATGGTGAGCTCTTGACAGGCAAAGACATGAAAGTCGTCTCAAGATTTCACTTTTTAACCGACTGATCAATAAACCGTTGGTATAAAGTTGCGTAGGGGCTTTTTTGGCCGCAATCTCCATTATTTTGACTATATCGGTATGTAATAATGGTTCTCCGCCACCGGTGATCTCGATTTTCTCTATCGCCAAACCATTTATTCTGTTCAGAGAACCAAGATCCAGTTTTTCCCCAAAACAAGTCTCTTTTTTGTGTTTAGTAATACAAAACAAGCATTTGGCGTTACAAGCGTTTTGAATAGGAATAATATAAAGTTTCATTGACTAATGTCTTGATAAATTTTGCTTAATTGGCCGGCGTTATTTTTCTGATATTTACCTTGATAAAGCAATGCCTCTCCGTAACTTTGGAACCAAAACACTTGACCTATTCTCATTTGAGGGTAAATAATGGTGGGCAACTGAGCAGTCATTTCTAGAGTAATATGACCACGAAATCCCTGGTCAATTAAACCCGCACAATGGTGATTTTTAACAAAGATTCTTCCTATTGAACTCTTGCCGGTACAAAGACTGGCGAAGCAATCGGAACCGAACCGTTCAACCGTATAACCCAAATATGCTCTTCCCGGTTTCATTAAATAACCCTCATTACCAATCATGATTTTTTCATATTTCATTTCCTTCTTAGGATCAACACAAAATATGCCCCCACTTCTACTATTAGGAATCAGTTTTTTAAAAATGGGGGCTAAACGATAATCGTAACTGTTGGGATTAACTTGTTCTGAGTTAAACGGACTAATCATTATTTTTTTGTTTTTAACTTCGATCTCTATTTGTTTACCGGTTAGCCAACTCATCTAAATTAGCCTGTATTTACCTATTAAAAAAAGTATAATCTGTATATCTACTTATTGATATATCAAGATCATCACCTCTTATTCAAAATTTGACCTCTATTCCAGCCCTACAGTCTCAATCATAGTACTTGAAAACATTGCTATTTTATGACAATATCTTGTTATGGAATGTCCATTTTGTGGAAGCGAACAACTTTTTGTTATCAATTCTCGTTCGACTAAAAACAATTCTCAAATTTGGAGACGGAGAAAATGCGAATCCTGCCAAGAAATATTCACCACCTACGAAAAAGCCGACCTGTCTTACTTGAAAGTTATTAAGAGATCCGGCAAAAAACAAATGTACAATCGGGCTAAATTATATTCGGGAATATATCATTCGGCAATCGACACCAAAAATGGCGACCGGGGAGAAATGAGTGAATTATCTGAAACACTTACCAATGAGGTTGAACAAAAAATCATTCTGCTAAGGAGTAAAGACATCTCGACCATTGAGATAATCAACATCGTGCTCTCTGTTTTACGAAAGAGATCCTCGGCCATTTTTTTAAGATATTTAGCCTACCGAGAAGGCAAAGATGAAAAAAGACTAAAAAAATTAATCAAAAAACACTTCCTGATATACTAAACCCATGCAAACCGGCCTCATCACTCAATTTAAGAAAATAATTCAAGACGCCGTTCAGGATCTGGGTTTCGATATCAGAACTAAAGATATTTCCATTGAACATCCTCAAGACAAGAAATACGGCGATTATTCCACCAATATTGCCCTAGTTTTGGCTAAAAAAGAAGGCCAAAATCCCATGGATCTTGCTCAAAACTTAAAAGAAAAATTAGAAAAAAGACAATCGCTCTCCGTCTTTGTTTCTAAAATTGAAACCGCTCCTCCGGGATTTTTAAATTTCCATCTTTCTTCCGCCTATCTTAAGGATAAGTCTCAAGATCTTTTCAACACAGACGGCTTCAG
>JABMQA010000821.1 GCA_013203545.1 Bacteroidota bacterium | reverse complement strand
TTTCCGATTTCCCCGGCGGTTGGGATTATGCCATTCCCGGATTATACAGATGTAACGGTTTACCAATAACTTGTTGCGACCTCAGCAACTCACCCAACAACGGAACCATATATATCAACTGGACCGACCAGCGAGTCGACACAACTGATACAGATGTTTGGGTTGTAAAATCGACCGATGGCGGCGAAACGTGGTCGGAAGCTAAAAGGGTTAACGATGACCCCGCCGGGAAACAACAGTTCTTTACCTGGATGACCATCGACCAGGTGACCGGATATGTCTGGTTTGTGTTTTACGACAGGCGTGATTATTCCGACAAAAATACCGATGTTTTTATGGCCGTATCGAAAGATGGCTGTGAAACTTTCCAGAATTTTAAGATAAGTGAAAGTCCATTCCTGCCTAACGATTGGGTATTTTTCGGCGACTATAACTGTGTTGCTGCTCACGATAATGTTATCAGGCCCATCTGGACACGACTCGATAACAGCAACCTGAGTGTTTGGACGGCCATCATCGATCCCATCATCACTGAAGTTGATGAGGCCCACACACCCGGAATCCCGTTTGCGCTGGATCAAAACTATCCCAACCCGTTTAAGGAGACCACCCATTTTTCGTTTAAACTCAGATCGCCGGCTCAGATATCCTTAAAGATCATGGATATGTTCGGAAGGGAAGTGACCACACTTATCAACAAAGAACAGCGGAATCCAGGCGTATATTTCGAGCATTTCAATGCTTCGGATCATTACCTTCCCTCAGGGGTTTACTATTTCTCATTAATAGGTGAAAATGTGAACCAGGTGCGGAAGATGATTATTGAGAAGTAGGTTTTTATTTTTACATTTGCGGGATTATTATCCTGTTACATTCATATAGCTTTATTAAATGGACAATGAATTAAAGAAGATACTTTCACAAATTCGGATGCTGGCCATCGAAAAGGGTGTGGAAAACATCTCAATCCAGGTTATTTGCAATCAGTTAAACCTCGAAAAAGCCCTACTTCTGAAGTATGTGAAAGATGAGGAGGATCTGGTATCGAAAGTGCTTGAATTTGAACGAGGTAGTTTTAAAGATATTTTTGATGAATACGATTTCGATGGTATGAATGCCATTGACATCCTGATGATTGTTAGCAAGGAGATCGCCGGAAGGTATTATGATGTAACACCAACCATTTCGAGGGCCCTAAAGGAAAGATTCCCGGTAATCTATCAGGATCATTTCCAGATCAGAATGGATTTTATTTTCATGAAAATTAAGATCAACCTGCAAAAGGGCATCAGCCAGGGGATGTACCGGAACGATTTAAGTATCGAACTCATTGCCAGGCTTTACTTAACCCGCCTGATTGATATCCATAATGAAGATGTTTTTCCCTCAGATCAATTTTCCTTTTCAACCCTGTTTGAGGTCATGTTCGAAAACTTTGTCAGAAGTATCGCAACCACCGAAGGTTTGAAATATTTCGAAAAGAAAAACAAGGCATTCAGAAAGTAAAGCCCTGATACAGGAGGTTGGTTATTGAAGCCCCCCCAAACTGGTATTAACCTATCATAAAATTTTTTCCCCTCCCACAACAAAAATTATATTATTCGGTTATTTGATTCTAAAAACACTGGAAACGTTTTACGTGAAAAACGTTTCCTATGTCAAAGACTATTTTCAAAATCATCGTTATCAAACAAATAACTATTAAATATTGGCAAACCTGGAAGAATTACTCAACAACCAAAAATTTATTAAACTGGTTGAAACCAGCAGGGAATTGTTTATGAAATATGGTATCAGAAGCCTGTCGATGGATGATATTGCTGTTAAAATGGGGGTTTCAAAGAAAACATTGTACCTGTTTGTCAGCAATAAGGCGGATTTAATTGATATGACCTTGCAATATGGGTGTCATAAATTTGAAAAATGGATTGATGAGATTAATGACATGGGTTTAAATGCCATTGATGAACTTCTGGAAATCAGCAAACAAATTAACGACGACATTCACCACTTTAACCCATCCATAACCTACGATCTCCAAAAATACTACCCTGATCTGTTTAAAAATCATTTTGAAACAAAGAAGGAGTTTATTTACAACCATATCAAAGAAAATATCCTGAAAGGTGTGGATCAGGGGCTCTATCGCGAAGGCATGGATGTTGACCTGGTTGCCGGCCTCTACATTCAAAAGATGATCAGTTTCAGAACCGATGAAATATTGCATTCTGAGAAACTGACCTTTGAAAAGATTTTTGAGGTGATGTTCGAAAACCATATCAGGGGAATAGCAAACCCTAGTGGCATACAATATTTCGAAAAGCAAAAAGAACACTTAAATTTCAAAAACTAAATATGAAGAAATTATTGATATTGATATTGCTGTTTATCACCATTACACCAACCAAAGCGGGCGCACAGGACACCGATACCATCCGGGGCGTAATGAAATTTTCGCTTGACGGGGCACGTCAATATGCCCGTGAGCACAATTACGATATCATCAACAGCATGAAGGATGTGGAAATTGCCCGTAAAAAAGTAAATGAGACCACCGCCATCGGGCTTCCTCAAATTGATGGATCGATTGGTTACAATGATTATATCGACATTCCAACCATGTTGATACCCGGTGAATTTGTGGGTGAACCAGGAACATATTTCCCGGTAAAATTCGGTTTAAAATATAACCTTTCGTTTTCAGCCACAGTTTCACAATTGATATTCAGCGGTGAGTATATTGTGGGGCTTCAGGCAACGAGAATCTTTGTGGGGTTTTCACAAAAACAATACGATAAAATGGTGATTGAACTTGAGCAAAAAGTTGCCGAATCCTATTACCTGGTCCTGATTGCTGAAAGAAATAAAGAAATCATCGACTCTACACTGTTTTCATTACGGGATATAAGGGATGCCACTGTGGCCATGTATGAAAACGGATTTCTCGAGGATACGGATGTTGACCAGATAAACCTCCTGATATCTGATTTACAGGCCACCCTGATTAATATTACAAACAATATGCAGATATCCCGGAACCTCCTTAAATTTCAAATCGGATTAAAGCTTGATAATGAAATAGAGCTTACCGACAATTTGGATGAATTACTTGGAACAGTCGATCAGCAGGTTCTTCTGGACATGCCATTCGATTACCGGAAAAATATCAACTATGTCATCCTCAAAAACCAGGAAGAACTGGCCCACCTCAACATGAAAAGGTACAAATCACAATATCTTCCAAGATTGTATGCCTTTATGAGTTTTCAGGAGAATGCACAACGTCCTGCCTGGAACTTTTTTGAGCCCAATGAGCAGTGGTTTAAAACCACTGTGCTTGGCGTGCAAATGGACATACCTTTATTCCAGAGTGGTGGGCGGTCGTCAAGGGTTGCTCAGTCAAAAATTAAACTGGAACAGATACAGGTGATGGATGACAAATTGAAATCGGGGCTTGAAATTCAAATCAGTACCGTACGCAACAATTTTCTGAATGCCTGGAAAGTATACCAAAACAGAAAGGAAGGCCTTGACCTGTCGTTAAATATTTATGAAAAAACCAGGGAAAAGTTACTCGAAGGGGTCTCCTCTTCCATTGAACTGCAACAGAATTACAATCAATACCTGAATTCAGAAGGCGATTACGTGATTTCTATGCTCGAATTGCTGAAAAACAAACTGGAACTCGAAAAATTACTTACCGAATCTAAATAATCAAAACCTATGATATCAAAGAAACTTTTAATAAATAATGTCAAAAACATAAGCAGAAATTTCATCTTCTTTATGGTTGCCGGGCTGGTCATTTATTCCTGTTCCGGGACAGTTGACGACATGGCGCGGTTGCAGGAACTGAAGAAACAACGTGATAACCTGGACAAAGAGATCAGGGTGATTGAACAAAAAATTACTGCTGAAGGCAAGGCGATTGACCCTCCGTCAAAAGTCCCGGCAGTTGTTGGCCAGAAAATGGAACCCGAATTATTCAGCCATTTTATTGAGGTAAGGGGAAATGTTGAATCAGACAATAATATTTTTGTGCCTGCATTGCGGCCCTATGTGGTTAAACGGATACTTGTTAATGAAGGCGACCAGGTTAAAAAAGGACAGTTGCTGGCCGAGTTGGACAATGAAAGCATCACACAGACCATCAAAGAAATTAAAAATGGTTTGGAGTTGACAACAACCCTTTTTGAACGGCAAAAAAACCTCTGGGAAAAGAAAATCGGAACAGAGGTTCAATACCTGCAGGCTAAATCCTCCATGGAGGATCTTCAGATCAAATTAAAAAATGCGGAAAACGAACTCGAAAAAACAAAGATTTATTCCCCCATCGATGGGATTGTTGATTTGGTGGATATCAAAGAGGGTGAAGCGGCTGCTCCAAATACCGGTGCAATCAGGGTTTCTAATCTGTCTTCTCAGAAGGTGAAGGCCAAAGTTGCTGAAAACTTCATCACCGATGTGAAAAAAGGTGACCGGATAAAAGTGTACCTGCCAACAATTAACCTGCATCTGGACTCAAAAATAACTGCGGCTTCACAAATTATCGACCCCAACAACCGTACTTTCGACATCGAGGTAAAACTACCGGACGATGACAGGATCAACCCCAATATGCTGGCCATACTTACCATTAATGATTATGCTGATCCCAACGCCTTTGTCCTTCCAATAAACGCTTTGCAAAAAAGCGAATCCAGAACATATATTTATGTTGCACAAAAAAATGGTGATCATTGGATTACACAACTTAGAGATGTTGAAACCGGCAGGTACAATAATGACAAGGTTGAGATTACCAGCGGGCTTAATTCCGGTGATGTGGTGATCACTTTTGGTTTTAACAATGCCTCCGTTGGCGATCCGGTGGATGTCAGCTTTACAAAGTTGTAATACCCGTCCCAACCTGATAAGTAATTTATGACAGCCCATTAAATTTAGAATTCGAATGAAAAAGGAGAAAACGTTTTTCTTAACAAACATAGCCATCAACAACAGGATGACCGTATATATTTTCACTGTTATCCTGGTTGTGGCTGGTATTATGGCATACAATTCCACGCCCAAGGAGAAATTTCCAGAGGTGACTTTCCCATTTTTTTCCGTATCAACAATTTACGTGGGAACATCTCCCGAAGACATGGTTAACCTTGTTACCCATCCCATCGAAAAAGAGCTGAAAAGTGTTAAAGGCATTAAAAAAATCAGCAGTAAATCCCTCCAGGATTTTGCCCTGATCTTTATTGAATTCGAAACCAATATTGACGAAAACAGGGCAATGCAGGATGTGAAGGATGCTGTGGACAAATCAAAACCCAACCTGCCACCCGAACTGGCGCAGGTACCCAATAAACTCCCCGAGGTAACCCGGATTGACCTTTCAGAAATCCCGGTATTAAACATCAGCCTGTCGGGCAACCTTGGATTGGTAAAAATAAAAGAGTATGCCGAAAATCTTCAGGATAAAATCGAAGGCCTGGAGGAGATTACCCGTGTTGATATTGTGGGTGCGCTCGATCGCGAAATCCAGGTAAATGTCGACCTCTACAAAATGCAGGCGTCCGGCGTAAGCTTCAATCAAATTACCCAGTCCATCGCCATGGAGAATATGACCATTACAGCAGGTATGGTTGACATGGGACTCATGGAGCGAAACATGCGGATAGTGGGTGAGTTTAAAAATCCCAATGAACTCAATAACATCCTGATTAAAGAAGGTGTTTACCTGAGTGACCTTGCAGAAATCAGGGATGATTTCAAAGACCGGGAGAGTTATTCCCGCATGGATGGCGAGGATGTGATTACGCTGAACGTGATTAAAAAAAGCGGTAAAAACCTTATCAATGCCATCGATAAGATCAAGGTTTTACTGGACGATTATCAGAATGAAATCCCGGGAAACCTCCAAATCAAAGCAACCGGCGATCAAAGTACCATGACCAGGAATAATGTCAGCGATCTTTTTAATACCATTATTTTGGGTTTCCTGGTGGTTACTGTGGTGCTGATGTTTTTTATGGGTATTGATAATGCATTGTTTGTCGCCATTGCCATCCCGCTGTCGATGGTCATCGCATTTATTTTTATTCCGTTGATTGGATTTACAATGAACATGGTGGTATTGATGGCGTTTATCCTCGTATTGGGTATTGTTGTAGATAATTCCATTGTGATTGTAGAGAACATCTACCGCAATTTCATGAACACACCAAACCTATCGATTTACCAGGCGACCAGGATTTCGGTTGGTGAGGTGGCGATGCCTGTTTTTACCGGCACGCTCACTACTGTAATGCCGTTCGTTCCGTTGGCTTTCTGGCCGGGCATTATCGGCAAGTTTATGATGTATATTCCGGTCAC
>JABMQA010000074.1 GCA_013203545.1 Bacteroidota bacterium | reverse complement strand
AGATACAAAAGAGCATAAAGAACTAATTAATAAGTATAATAGTAAACGAGGAATAAAAAAGAGTGCACGAATTTTGAGACTCTTTGTTATTGATGCACTTCAGAATTATTTTCGTGAAAATAATTTTGTACCACATTTTCTACCTACAATATTATATCAAGGATTAAAAAATATCCATTTACTCCATTTCACAATTTTTGGCGCAAAGGAAAGACCTGGAGTTGGGAGGACTACTTGGTTGCAAAGTATAGGTGAGTTGTGTGATGAAAAATTAATTACACCACAAGATGGAAAATTTGAATTAATTGAAGAAGATGATATAGAACGAGCTGTAATTAAAAATATTAACTCAGTTCAATTGTTTTCTAATTCAAAAACATTTAAGACAGTTTGGAAAAAACAGAATGACAAAAACTAAGCTAAACATATTACTAATAGAACCAGGATATAAAAACAAATACCCTCCAATTGGTTTAATGAAAATAGCCACCTATCACAGAATGTTAGGTGATGATGTGACATTTTATAAAGGAGATGTAAAAAAATTCATTCTTAATCAGATAACTTCTGATTGTATTGTGAAACTCAATTTAATATGCAGTAAAATAAATTGGAATATAAAATTCAAAATTGTTGAAACCTATATAAAGACAAAGCAGTCTAATTACTTAAAGGAAATATTTGAAATTATCATGGATGAGTTTCCAAATAGCATTAATCAATTTTCTTTATTCGAACTTTGGTTAAACTACTATTCAGATTATTACAAAAAAAATAAATATATTGACGAACCTAAATGGGATAGAATTTACATAACTACTTTGTTTACTTTTTATTGGAAAACTACTATCAAGGCTATTCAAGATGCTAAAAGTCTTGTAAAAGATGTAAGTGAATTAAAAATAGGTGGCGTTTTAGCGACTGTTTTAGCGGATGACGTCAAAAAAGAAACAGGGATTGAACCTCACAAAGGATTATTAGATGAAGCAGGAATTTTTGATAATAATGAAATAATTATTGACGAACTACCTCTTGATTATTCAATTTTAGATGAAATTGATTATAGCTACCCTGAAAGTAATGCATATTATGGATACATGACCAGAGGCTGTATTCGAAAATGCCCATTTTGTGCTGTATGGATAATAGAGCCAAAGTTTAATCAATATATCTCTCTTAAAGAAAAAATTGAAAAAACAAAAGCCGAATATGGTGACCAAAGAAATCTATTGTTATTAGATAACAATGTTTTGGCATCAAAAAAATTTCCACAGATTATTGAAGAAATTAAAGAAAGTGGTTTTATTAACGGAGCTCAATTTGTTGAACCTAATCATCTTGATATTGCTGTCTCAAATCTTATCAGGGGAATTAATGATAAGGCATTTGTAAAAAAATCATATGAACAACTACAATACTTATTGAACAAATTGAATGGGGTAAGGCAACAAGAGTGTTATGACATACTCGAAGGATATGAATTACTTACTTTTAATACCGTAACAAAAGGAAATATTTTAAAAGCATATCCTGAAATAAAAGACACGTTCGAAAAATTTAGAAATAAGGTTCCAAAATTGAGATATGTTGATTTTAATCAAGGACTTGATGCTAGACTTTTAACAGAAGAAAAAATGCAGCTGTTAAGTGAAATACCAATAAAACCGCTTAGAATTGCATTTGACAGTATGGGTTACGAAGAAATTTACACAAAAGCTATTAAGTTAGCTGCAAAATATGATATAAGAAATTTGTCGAATTATTTATTGTACAACGAAAAAGATAAGCCAGAAGAACTATATCAACGCCTTGAAATAAATGTGCTTCTTTCAGAAGAATTAGAAATTAATATATATTCTTTCCCTATGAAATTTCATCCAATCAATGGAGAAAAGCACTTAAATAGAGAATTTCTAGGCATCCATTGGAATAGAAAATATATTAGAGCGATTCAAACAATTTTAAACTCGACTAAAGGTAAAATAGGCAGAGGTAAAAGTTTTTTTTATAAAGCATTTGGAAATGATTTAGCAGAGTTCGAAAAAATACTATTAATGCCAGAGCCCTATATACTTTATCGATTCTTTTTTGAGGATTTTGGTTACACCGCAAATTGGTGGTCAGAGTTTAATAGTTTTGGTAGTAATGATAAGTCAATAATAATTGAAATTATTAAAAACAATGAATTTAAAGGATTTAATAAATCGAAGCTAAATACTTCAATAGCAGAGTTTATTCAAAAGCATTACTTAGTAAGTAGAGAGGATATTAAAAATCCGAAATCAATATATTATAAAGAAAAACAAAAGTATGATTTATTAAAAACCCATCGCAAAAGCAATGCACATTTGCATTTCACACAAGCCAACACACAACCAAAAATTGCAAAAGAATATGTCTTGCCAACTCTGAATAACATACCGGAAGAAGAAAGCATGAAAGCACAAAGTGTATAAGTTATTGGAAAGTACGTTTTTAAAATGAAATATGAACTTTAAACAAACATATCAGTGGTTAGATAGTGAGGTGCCTCGAAATGCCCAATGTCTTCTATGCGAAACGGTTGGGAAGAAAAGGATAAAACTATCAATATAATACATTCGAATTCAGCGAACACAACACACATACATGAAAGAAAGAATAAAACTATTTGATAAGATTTTGGTGGCCAACCGCGGTGAAATTGCCATCAGGGTGATGCGCGCAGCAAGGGAACTGTGCATCAGTACGGTGGCTGTTTATGCCGAAGTGGATAAGGATTCCTGGCATGTTTCGTTTGCCGACGAAGCCTATTGCCTTGGCGAACGGGAACTGAGCGACACCTACCTGAATGTTGACCAAATCATTCAGATCGCTGTCGAAACCGGTTCTGATGCCATTCATCCGGGTTACGGATTTTTATCGGAAAGTCCTGCCCTGATCGAAGCCTGTGAGAAAGCCGGCATCGTTTTTATCGGCCCGGATACCCGCTCCATCAAACTGATGGGCAACAAGATCGAATCAAGGAAATTTGTGCAGGACATTGGGGTGCCCACAACGCAGGGCGTTACCGGTGATGTGGATACCCTCATCAGGAATGCTTCCAAAATACCACTTCCCATCCTTGTAAAAGCCGCTTCCGGCGGAGGGGGCAAAGGCATGCGTATCGTCCATGATCTTGCCGATTTACCAGGTATTATCGAAACCACCTCGCGCGAAGCAAAATCCTATTTCGGAGATGGAACCGTTTATGTCGAAAAATTTGTTGTGGAACCCCGCCATATCGAAATCCAGGTGATGGGTGATAAGCATGGGAATGTAGTTCATCTCTTTGAGCGTGAATGTTCCATCCAGCGGCGTTACCAGAAAATTATAGAAGAATCCCCGTCACCAACCCTGAATGATGAAATACGTCACAACATGGGCAACGCTGCAGTTAGAATTGCAAAGGAGATTGGTTACGGCAATGCAGGTACCATCGAGTTCCTGGTGGATAAGGATTTGAATTATTATTTTTTGGAGATGAATACCCGCATCCAGGTGGAGCACCCAACCACCGAAATGGTTACCGGTATCGACCTGGTTCAGGAACAGATCAGGGTAGCTGCCGGTAATCCGCTCAGCTTTAAACAGGAGGATGTCAGGCAAAATGGCCATGCCATCGAATGCAGGGTGTATGCCGAAGACCCTGCCAATAATTTTTTACCTTCTCCGGGAACGATGATCCTTTACCGCGAACCTGAAAGCCAGCGGGTGCGGATAGATGCCTGCACTGATAAGGCCGGTACCATCCACAGTTTTTACGATCCCATGATCTCGAAAGTGATTGTATGGGAGGATACCCGTGAACATGCAAGGCTAAAAATGATCGGGGTCCTGAAGGATTATATCATTCATGGCATAAAATCAAATATCCGGTTTTTGATCGAATTGCTTCAGGAAAAGAATTTTGTGGATAACACCATTTCAACCAAATTTTGTGATGATCACCTGGAAGAACTTGTTTCTGCATCGAAGCAAAAGCGTGGCCGGATCGTTTTGGATGGCCCGCTGGCGTCATATATTCTCTACTTCCTGAAGCACAACAGTAAGAAGGGTGATTCAAATATCTGGCAGAAAATTGGCTATTGGCGCGATATACTTGAGTTTAAACTAACCATGGATGATGAACCCTTCGAAATTGTTGTTTATCCCGAAAAGTCCGGATTGTCCGATGTGATCATAGGCGAAAGCAGGTACCTGGTGGAGATCCCTCATCTTAGCGAAAACAAAATTACCGTTAAGGCAAAGGAGGGGATTTTTAATGCCTTTATTTCTCATGATAATTATGGGAATGCCTATGTGAGTTGCAATGGCCATATTTTCAACATCCACCGCGACGATCTGCTGATAAAGGAGGATTTTTATACCGGTATCGACAGTCCAAACGGAGGTGAGGGCAACCTGATCTTTACACCCATGCCTGGCAAGGTGGTGAAGGTGAATACTACTGAAGGCCAGGAGGTGCAAAAAGATGATATTTTGCTGGTTGTGGAAGCCATGAAAATGGAAAATAATATTCTGGCTTTGAGGCATGGAATTATCGAAAAAGTAAATGTAAAGCCGGGGGATATGGTTGATGGAAGCAAACCATTGATTGTTTTGAGGGAGGAGTTGGAAAGTTAGAAACTCCTTTCCTTTTTTATTCTGTGCAAATCAGTGTAATCTGTGGCAATTCAATAATTAATCTGAAAATCTAATTTTCAAACCAAAAATAAAACATTAAACATATGAATTTTGAACTTACCGAAGAACACAACATGATCCGCGAGACAGTACGCGATTTTGCCGAGCGCGAAATCAGGCCTGTTGCCAAAGATCTGGATGAAAGAGCCGAATTTTCGATTGAACTCACAAATAAAATGGGGGAACTGGGCTTGTTTGGAATGTACCTGCCCGAGAAATACGGAGGTCAGGATCTGGATACATTGTCCTACATCATTGCTGTTGAGGAACTCGCCCGTGTTGATGGAAGTCAGGCTGCGACACTTGCTGCACACAACTCACTTGGAATCGGACCACTGTATCATTATGGTACCGAGGAACAAAAAATGAAATACCTTCCTCAGCTTTGTACCGGCGAAGCGCTCTGGGGTTTTGGACTGACTGAGCCCAATGCCGGTTCCGATTCCAGGGGAACGAAGACAACCGCAGTCCCTGATGGGGATGATTGGGTGATCAATGGTTCGAAAATTTTCATTACCAACGGGTCGTCCGAAATTTCAATCGGATCTTCGGTACAGGCAGTTACCAAAACTTTTGAGGACGGTAAAAAAGAATTCACCACCATCATTGTTGACAAGGATACTCCAGGGTTTAAACGGGTAGCCATGCATGGTAAAATGATGTGGCGTGCTTCAGATACAGCGGAGTTGTATTTTGACGATTGCCGTGTCCCAAAGGAAAACCTGCTTGGGGAAATTGGGAAAGGTTCAAAAATCATGCTCTCGACCCTCGATAACGGGAGACTTTCGATTGCTGCCATGGGATTAGGCGCTGCACAGGGAGCTTTTGAACTGGCGATGCAATATTCGCAGGAGAGAAAGCAATTTGGGAAACCCATTTCAAAATTTCAGGTCAATGCGTTTAAACTGGCTGATATGGCTCTGAAGATCGAACATGCCCGGTGGTTCCTTTATCGCACCTGCTGGCTTAAAGACCATAAAAAGCCGTTTGGAAAAGAGGCAGCCATGACCAAATTGTACTGCTCCGAAGTGGCTCGGGAAGTAGCCGATGAAGCCGTTCAGATTCATGGTGGTTATGGTTTAATGAAGGATT
>JABMQA010000820.1 GCA_013203545.1 Bacteroidota bacterium | reverse complement strand
TGCTTCGAAAAGTGCTGTAAACACCATATTCGAATTTGGTTTTAATCCCTCTTTTCTTCAATTCGGTAATCAGCAAAGAATCGAGCAGGTTTGTATTTAATGACTTTTCAATATCAAGAGGCTCATCCCCTTCAATCATTTCATTGAGTACCTCCCTTGCCATAAATGATTTCCTGATCAGTTTTTCAATATCTTCAGGATGTTTTATGGCCCGCAACTCATCGGACAACAATTTATTGATCGAATCCATTGATTGAATAAATCCCTGTACCCTCGATTGTGATCTAATGGTGGCTTTTAAATTACCGTAGGTTTCCAACTTTTCAAGCCTGTAAATTACATTTGATACAGCTTCATTAACTTTACTCTCAAAATTAGTCCGCTCAACTGAAATGGCATTTTTCACCCAGTACAATTGTACCGCAGTCAAACTGAGAAGTACAAGTGAAACAACTGTAATGATCCATGTAATTAGGTTCTTATTCATCCACCAATCCTATGAATTTCAAATTAAAATGCCTAAATTTTCAGGGCACTAATTAACACAAATTTATTCGCCAAATTGCCTCAAATTCAATGATTAACTTATTTTAACGTTTGTTAATTTCCTTTAACTTTGAACCCCTGTTTGCTGATGTTATCTTTGTAGGGAATATAGACCCAATTTTATTGCCAGATAATCTTTGATGGTTTATATTTTGTGCTAAAGATTTCTGATTCATAAATTTTGGTTTTTGGTTTTGAGGTGCAGTCGTCCTGACTGCACTTTTTTTTACTTCAATTCTAATGATTCCATACCTTTGTGCTGAATTAATTAAAATCTACAAAAATGGAATCAATAAGGGTATCTGTCACCAATATTATGGAGTTTGTTTCCTATGATGAATTTGAACAAATCAGCCCAACCCTCAATGATGCTCATAAACAATTGTTGAGCAAAACCGGAAAAGGCAACGAATTTTTAGGCTGGTTAGACCTGCCTTCAGGTATTGATGAACCGATCATTTCAGATATTGAAAACACCGCTAAGAAGCTTCGCGAAATTGCGGAAATTTTCGTAGTCATCGGGATTGGTGGCTCCTATCTTGGTGCACGGGCTATTATAGAAGCCTTAAAACATAATTTTGATCAATTGTTGCCTCATGACGAACGGCAGAAGCCCATTGTTATTTATGCCGGACAAAACATATCAGAGGAATACCTTTCGGATTTACTGGACATACTTGAAAAAAGGGATTACGCCATTTCGGTTATTTCAAAATCGGGGACCACTACTGAACCGGCAATTGCTTTCAGGGTGCTGAAAAGTCATCTCGAAACAAAATATGGGATTAAAGGTGCCCGCGAAAGAATTGTTGCCATAACGGATAAGTCAAAAGGCGCACTGAAACAACTTTCGATTAATGAGGGTTACAAAACCTATGTTGTTCCCGATGATGTGGGAGGCAGGTATTCTGTTCTGACACCAGTTGGATTACTCCCGATTGCCGTTGCCGGATTCAGTATAAGGGATTTAATAAAAGGGGCTGCTGTTATGCAAAAAAAGCTTAGCGAAAATACCGATATCCATTCCAACCCGGCATTTTTATATGCAGCTGCAAGAAATATGCTCTATCAAAAAGGTAAATTTATTGAGGTATTCGTGAATTACCTTCCCAATTTGTACTATCTCACCGAATGGTGGAAACAGCTTTATGGCGAAAGCGAAGGCAAAGAGGGTAAAGGAATTTTCCCGGCCGGTGTAATTAATACCACCGATTTACATTCGATGGGTCAGTATATCCAGGAAGGTGAACGGAAAATATTTGAGACCGTTCTGTCAGTTGGAAATTCAAAAAAGGAACTGTTAATTCCTAAAGATGGATCCAATCTTGACAAACTCAACTATATTTCAGGAAAAAGTATGCTTTGGGTAAACGGCATGGCTGAAACGGCTACAACACTTGCTCACATCGACGGAGGGGTCCCTAACATCAAAATCCGGATTCCGGAGGTATCGGAATTCCATTTGGGGGAATTAATTTATTTCTTCGAATTTGCGTGTGCGCTTAGCGGCTATACCCTCGGAATCAATCCTTTTGACCAACCAGGTGTGGAAGCTTATAAGAAAAACATGTTTGCTTTGTTAGGGAAGCCTGGTTTTGAAAAGGAAACAACGGAGATAAACAAAAGAATCGGAAATATGTAAGCCTGATTCTAAGTCAGTTCTTCTACATTTAGTCCGGTGTAAGCTTTCTCAGCAGCAATTTTTTCAGCGCCTTTTATCGAAAAATCCTGACCTGTGGCCAAAGATGTGCTGTTGATCCTGATCTCAACAACATATTGTTTGGTACAACCAACCCCTACTTCATCAATAACATTAAACTCGATATCTTTCCGCTCCTTTTGGGTCCATTCGATCAACTTGCTTTTGAAATTGATCTCCATTTTTACCAGTTCATCAATATCAAAATGAACATTAATGATCCTGTTTATGACCAATCTCCTGGTGAAATTGTATCCACGATCAAGATAAACAGCACCAATAAATGCCTCAAAAGCATCGCCTTGCATCGACCGGTAGAATGATTTGGAATCCTGGTTCGACTTGATAAAGTTATCCAGGCCCAACTTTCGGGAAAGTTTATTCAATTGCTCACGGCTGACCAACTTCGACCGCATCTCCGTAAGAAAACCTTCCTCTTTGAAAGGAAATTTTTTAAACAGGTAATCGGCAACTATCGAACTCAATACAGCATCTCCAAGATACTCGAGTCTTTCGTTTGAAACCTTATGGCCATTTTGTTCCCATGCGACAGACCGATGAAGAAAAGCCAGCTTATATAAAGAAACATTTCTGGGGCAGAACCCAAAAATGTTTTTAATTGCAAGTACAAATTTCTTATCCGCAGTGAAAAAAAGTCTAATGAACATCCACAGTTTCAAAATATAACTGATTTATTCATTAAATTTTTTCAAAGCAAGTGATGTATTGTGCCCACCAAATCCAAAGGCATTCGACAGTGCCAGATTTACCTTCCTTTTTACTGGATGATGAAAGGTAAAATTTAATCGGTTATCGATGTCAGGATCATCGGTAAAGTGATTAATAGTGGGAGGAATGATGTCATTTTTAATCGCCAGGGCTGTAGCTATAAATTCAACGGCTGCGGTAGCTCCCAACAAATGTCCGTGCATCGATTTTGTAGAATTCAGGTTCATTTTGTAAGCATGGTCACCAAATAATCCTAAAATTGCTTTGGGTTCTGCGATATCACCAACCGGAGTGGAGGTGCCATGGGTGTTGATATGATCAACATCTTCGGGTCTCATTCCGGATTCTTCAAGCGCAGATTTCATAGCCAGCAAGGCTCCCAAACCGTCAGGATGAGGAGAAGTAATATGGTAAGCATCAGCAGTACTACCTGCTCCAACCAACTCGACATAAATTTTAGCCCCACGATTTACGGCATGTTCATAATCTTCCAGAACGATAGCCCCGGATCCATCACCTAAAACAAAACCATCCCTGTCCTTGTCAAAGGGCCGTGAGGCTGTTGTGGGATCATCATTTCTGGTAGAGATGGCATGCATAGCATTGAAACCACCAATTCCAGCAGGATTGATACCTGCCTCGGAACCGCCGCAGATAATAATGTTTGATTTCCCTAACCGAATATAATTAAAAGCATCAATAATTGCGTGACCCGCCGATGCACATGCAGACGTTGTGGCGTAGTTTGGCCCCCTGAAGCCATACCTTATTGATATATGGCCCGCCGCTATATCACCGATGATCTTAGGAATAAAAAACGGATTGAACCGGGGGGTTCCATCACCCCTGCCAAATTCCATTGCTTCGTGCAAAAATGATGTAAATCCTCCAATGCCTGTAGCAAAGATTACACCTATCCGGTTTTTGTCAATTTTCTCATCAAGTAGTATTCCTGCATCATTAATTGATTGGTCAGCTGCACCCATTGCATAATGCACATAAGGATCGAGTTTTCTAACTTCTTTCCTGTCGAAATAGTCCATAGGATCGAAGTTTTTAATTTCGCAGGCAAATCGCGTTTTGTGTTTCGATGCATCAAAACGGGTAATTGGAGCAGCACCGCTAACTCCATTAAGCAAATTGTTCCAAAACTCATCAACAGAATTGCCCAATGGAGTTACGGCTCCAAAACCTGTAACAACTACTCGTCTCAAATTCATTGAGGGTGAATTAATTAATTAGAATTACTTTGGATATACTCAACGGCATCTCCCACCGTACCAATCTTCTCAGCCTGGTCGTCCGGGATGGCAATATTAAAC
>JABMQA010000819.1 GCA_013203545.1 Bacteroidota bacterium | reverse complement strand
TGTGTGCCGGCGTAAAAGCAATGTGGATTTGTGGGATTAATTTCAAAGCAAACCACTTTTTTGATGGTAAAATCCTGTGATATCTCCACCCAGTTCATTTCATCTTCAGTCACAAAAAGGCCACCTTCACCATAGGCCGGCCCTGACATGGCCACATAAATTTCGCCGGAGCCCTGCCTGATTTCAACATCCGTAATGTAGCTGGCCGGAAGGTTCCCGCTGATGTTCGCCCATTCACTACCACCATCAATGCTTTTAAGTATCCTGCCTCCTGACCCACACACATAGATAACATCAGGATTCCCGGCCGAAGCGGCCAGTGAACCCATATCCCCTGTTATGAAATTCTGACTTATCTTTTCCCAGGAATCGCCCTTATCAAAACTTTTAAAAATGCCGCCTCCGTTTGAGGCCGCGTAGAGAATCTGGGGATTGGAAGTTTCCTGAATCAGATCAAGAAGGGCAGGCCCGTTTCCGTTGTAGGGACCTACTTTCTGCCATTGCTGCGAGAAAACTGATCCCATGCTGAAAATTAATATCAGAAAAAGCAAAACTGAGCGCTTCATATTGAATAACCTTGGTGCAAAGCAAAATTAGGAAATTCATCCATCAGGATATATTAAAAACGGCTAAATATTATTTTTCTTTGTGAAACTTTGTGTCTTCTTCGTGGCTCTCTGCGTAATAACTATGTCACTCACAAAGTGATGCCTTTGGCAAAAGTTACACCAAGAATCACAGAGTTACACCAAGAGATAACAACCTCAGATACAATAAAAACAATCCTCAGCACATCAAAATAAGATTTAGCCTAAAAAACGCCATATTGAGTAAGTAAAAAATCTATATTGTACCGGCAGCAGTAATAAACCATTGCCGGGTTAGCGCTTCACCAGGCGTTTGGCAATTGTTTTCCCATTGATTTCAATCATCAAAACATAAACACCCAGTGATAAATTGCTAATACCAATCCTGGTCTGTTCCTTTTTAAAATCCCTGTTCCCGACTTTTTGGCCATCCAGTTTATAGATTGTAATATTTCCTGCAATCTCCCGATAACCCGAAACCTCTAATAAAAACTCATCTTTTGCAGGATTGGGTCGTAAGCTTATCTGCCCCGTTCCATCAAAACCTGGAATTCCAGCTGAGGAAACCTTCATGTTCGTAATTGACGACATCCCAAAACTACCGAAAAACAAATCAGGATTTGGCATGTTGGGATCAAATTCAGCATCAAGTTTGACATCTTCCTTGCTTTCGGGATACCATGCCCGGAATTCCAGCGGTTCACCTTCCAAAAAGCCATCCTGAACAGGTGTTGCAGGATCATCCCCAAACATAACCAGAAAGGCACGCTGTGCATCATTATCCATTTGCATAACACCATAGTTTGTTCCATCTAAACCAAATGCACCAATCAAACGCTCCTTCCCTGGCAACTCCGTGGATTCAAACGGAATGGCAACAAAATGTGTTAAAACAGTTTTTGATAAAGGGTCCCATGGTGATTCGGGAGTAGCAGATGAATGATGTAAATTGGGATTTAAAGTGTTATCACAATCCGGGAAAAGCAGTGTAATTTCATCATTAACTTTAATCTGATAACCCTTTCCGGGCATTAACTCACCCAGGGTGTTGATCTGAAATTCAGGCCAAAAAACATTTGATGAAGCTATTTCCTGTACGATTTCGATATTGCCCGGCGGTACTGAACCAAACAAGTCCTCTGTTGTAACATTGCAGGAGCTAAGAACCGGTATATAATGCCATCCCGTACCAAGGGTTATTTCATTGTTTGATAGTAGCCCACCACAAACCGACAATAAAATTTCCGCGTCAAACTTAACTGCATAAGAACTGTAAACATCCCATTGCAGAATGGTGTTGATCCCCTGTCCCGGCATGAAAACACCGGAAAGGTTCGACATGATAATTAAATTTTGGGTAACAGGCTGGCAAATGGCTTCCACTGACGGATCTGTCGGGTTAAGATATAATGAAACACCACTCCAGCCTTCGGGCATGAGTAGGGGCTGGCAATTACCACAAACTACCGAACCATTATTTATCGAAACTTCCATTGAGCTGGCATCCTGGTCGGCCAATATTGCCTTGTCGATATCCAGGATTGTATTTCCGCAAGAATAGTTCGTTTGCCAATTGAGCGTCAGGATTTCGCCTGCGCCGGGATCGATGGTACCGGGAATGGCATAAAACAATAAGAGGACCCTCACATTTTCAGGATCACTATCATACTTCCTGAAAACAGCTTCATAACCAGGCAATCTGTCTGAAACCGAAACGCCTGTGAAATCCAAACCAACTGTTGAGTTATAAAAAAATTCAATTTGCCCGGCACATACCATATCTTCGTTCGTCATATCCACACCATAAGCGCCTGTAGCATTAGGTGTTATAACCAGTTCAGGAAGGAACAATGTTGTGGCTCCCCTGTTCATGTTTGCTAAAATGGAATCACCACCAGCGCCTGAAATACAATTTGCCACAACCTGTAGATCACAAACATTCACTGTTCCGTCTTCATTTACATCTGCAAGCGCAATATGCTGAGGTTGCGTATCATCACCGGTGATCACATCAACTATTATTTGAGAATCAGATAAATCTGTTACCCCATCGCAATTAACATCGCAAACGCCATTCTGTAAGACAATTTCAACCGATCCATTATCGCTGCAATCGGAGGGTATGGGGTCAGCCATTTCGTCAAACACAAGGCATTCGTCAAAACTAACATCTACAATAATGCCAGCTTCATACGTATTATCCCAATGGAAAATTAAGATAAGTATTGCCCCGGTTCCCGGTTCAATAAAAACTCCTGGAGGATTGAACATTTGAATTATGACCGAGGAATTGGCACCGTTTTCATTTATTGTCATAATGGCAGAATATCCAGCAGTCCTTGGTTGAAGACATAAACTCTCGGCATCCAGAAATAACCCTTTTGATGCATCATAACTGAGTGTAAACT
>JABMQA010000818.1 GCA_013203545.1 Bacteroidota bacterium | reverse complement strand
GCTTATTACCTGGAAGTTTGTTTGCAGGCCAGGTAATTTTAGTGACCCAACATTTTAGAAGGAACAACCCACTCCTCAAACTGTTGTTCGGTTACCAAACCCAGTTTCAACGCTGATTCACGCAGGGTCAGATTTTCTGTATGCGCCTTCTTGGCAATTTTTGCAGCATTTTCGTAACCGATATGCGTATTCAGGGCAGTAACCAGCATGAGTGAATTCTCGAGGTTATTTTTGATATTTTCATGATGTGGCTCGATGCCAACTGCACAATTATCGTTGAACGAAACACATGCATCACCCAGCAGCCTTGCTGATTGCAACAGGTTGTAAACCATCACCGGTTTGAATACATTGAGTTGAAAGTGGCCATGTGTGCCGGCGATGGTAATGGCCATATCGTTTCCAATTACCTGGGCGCAAACCATGGTTAAAGCTTCATTTTGCGTTGGATTGACTTTACCGGGCATGATTGAAGATCCGGGTTCATTGGCGGGAAGCATGAGTTCGCTGTAACCACACCTTGGGCCCGAGGCAAGCAGACGGGTGTTATTTGCAATATGCATCAGGCTAACGGCGAGTGTTTTTAGGGCGCCGGAAGTTTCTACCATCGCATCATGTGCAGATAACGATTCAAATTTGTTTTTGGCGGTGATGAGCGGATGTCCTGTTATTTCAGCAATTTTTTCTGCTACCAGTTTAGCATAACCTTTTGGTGTATTAAGACCGGTGCCAACAGCCGTTCCACCGAGGGCAAGTTCTGATAGGTGTGCCAATGTGGCTTTTAGCGCTTTTAAGCCATAATCAAGTTGCGCGGCATAGCCTGAAAACTCTTGCCCCAGCGTTAAAGGGGTGGCATCCATCAGGTGGGTTCTGCCTGTTTTAACAATAGCCTTAAATTCCTTTGCCTTTTCAGCAAGCGTGTCCCTGAGTTTTTCAACGCCCGGAATGGTAGTTTCCACGATCATTTTATAGGATGCTATGCTCATTGCTGTTGGAAAGGTATCGTTGGAGGATTGTGATTTGTTGACATCATCGTTGGGATGGATAACTTTTTTCGGATCATCGAGCGAGCCGCCATTCAGCACATGAGCCCTGTTGGCCACCACTTCATTCACATTCATGTTCGACTGTGTGCCCGATCCGGTTTGCCAGATCACCAGCGGGAAATGATCATTTAAACTTCCGGCAATGATTTCATCACAAACTTTTACGATGAGCTGGCAATTTTCCCCTGGAAGTACGCCCAACTCAAAATTGGCAAGGGCTGCCGCTTTCTTCAATACGCCAAACGCACTGATGATTTCCGTGGGCATTGAAGCCGGCTCGCCAATCTGAAAATTCATTTTCGAACGCTGGGTTTGCGCACCCCAGTACCTGTCGGCAGGAACTTCTACATTTCCCATCGTGTCGTGTTCAATTCTTGTTTTCATATATGAAAAGTTAATTATTTGGTTAATTGTTAAAATCTAATAGTTCGATTATCTTTTTGGGAATGTCGGTATTGTCATAATAACCATTGAACACCTCCGAACCCGGCCCGATGGCGAATACAGGCACCGGTACAGCCGTGTGCGACCAGCTGGTCCATGAAATACCAGCCCTGTTGTTTAAGATTCCGCTTGCAGTGACCGCAATGGGATTATATCCACCGTAAAGGAGATAGGCAGTGTCGTCGGGTAACTTTTTTTCACCGGTCATATGTTTATAGGCATATTGCAACATAATCGTTTCCAATTCCGACAGGGGTAATCCTTTCTGTCCACCTATTCCAAAATATTCACCCACTAAATCCATTGTTTTTTTGAACCCGTTTGCCGGTTTTGAGGAATAATCAATCAAAGAATCGGCGATGGTAATAAAAAGCTCAGTTGAAACTTTTTGTTTGCTCAATAGCAGGATATCAGATTTGTAATGTGTGCCGGCGAAGCCGAGGGCCAGACCGCCGGTTTCATGATCCGCCGTGACCACGATTAAGGTTTCGTTGGGGTGTTGATGATAAAAGGCCATAGCCTTATCAACAGCTTTTGATAGGGACAGGACATTGTGAACCACTGATGCCCCATCGTTGCCATGTGCCGCCCAGTCGATTTTACCTTCCTCGGCCATCATGAAAAATCCGGTTTGATTATCCAGCAATTCGATACCCTTTTCTACGAAATTTTCAAATGGGATATCCATATCTGTCTGATCAATCACGTACCTGAGGGCACCGGCACTTCCTAAGATGTTGCCTGTTGCCACTACCTTTCCGGAGTTGGATGAAAGCTTTTCAAATTCTTCCCTGGTATTGGTGAAAAGATACCCTGATTCCTGAAGATCCAAATAGATGGATTTACCTGATCCATCACCCAGTGGTTCCCTCAATCCGCCGCCTCCGAAAAAATCAAAGCCGCTTTTAGAAATCTGCATTCCGATTTCATAATAGTCGTTGCGATGGGGCCGATGTGCATAAAACACTGCCGGAGTGGCATGATCAATACTTACACTGGAGATTATTCCAACTTTCCATCCATGGCTTTTTATCATTTCGGAAATTGATTGGAGGTTTTGTTCTTTCTTACCTTCCATGCCAATGGTGTTGATGGTGGTTTTATGGCCTGTGGCCAGTGCAGTTCCGGCGGCTGCAGAGCCGGTGATAAGTCGGTTTTCGGCATAAGTGGTAGCCAGCCCGACATTTGGAAATTCTGTAAAACTCAGTTTTTTAAAACCCGTTTCCTCATCAACTGCGGCCTGATATGCTTCAGCAAGGGCAATATGTGACAGTCCCATACCATCACCAATAAAGAAAAAAGCATATTTTACCTGTTGGCCTGAAAGCGTTACGGACAAAAGAATCAGAAAGTGGAATAACAGTGATTTTAACTTAGAAATGCGCATTGGATTGAAATTTTTATTTATGTCGATTGGTTTTTGACCTTAATCATTTTTCAAACAACAAAGGTATAATTAATTGTGATTTCCGGGATTACTCCGGTTCATAAATTCAGCCTATTTTTGCAAACTGAAAAATAATAAAATGACAGCAAGGGATATAGAAATAATGGCACCTGTGGGCTCTTACGAATCACTGATGGCTGCGATACAGGGTAAGGCCGATTCGGTTTATTTCGGTGTTGGCAAACTGAATATGCGATCGCGCTCTTCCAAAAATTTTAGTACGGATGATCTGGCGCAAATCTCCAAAATATGTCATGCGCATCATATCCGGTCGTATCTTGCTTTAAATACCATCATCTATGATGCGGAACTGGTGGAGATGAAACAATATGTGGATGCTGCAAAAGCCAATGGTATTTGCGCCATTATTGCTTCCGATCAGTCAGTCATTCAGTATGCACGTTCACAGGATGTGGAAGTACACATGTCAACACAAACCAACATCACCAACATAGAGGCGGTAAAATTCTGGTCACATTTTGCCGATGTTATGGTAACGGCACGCGAACTTACCCTGGATCAGGTTGCTGAAATTACCAGGCAGATCAGCGAAGGGCAAATTAAAGGGCCATCCGGAAATCTTGTCCGGATCGAAATTTTTGCCCATGGTGCGCTTTGCATGGCTGTGTCAGGTAAATGTTACCTGAGCCTGGATAACATGAACTTTTCCGCAAACCGCGGCGCCTGCCTGCAACTTTGCCGCCGCGGTTATAAAGTTACCGATCAGGATGGTGAATTCGAATTAGAGATCGACAACGAATACATCATGTCGCCAAAGGATTTGAAGACCATCGATTTTATCGATAAAATCCTGAAAGCCGGCGTCAGGGTTTTGAAAATTGAAGGGCGGGGACGTTCGGCTGATTATGTGAAGGTTGCAAGCCAATGCTACCGCGAAGCCGTTGACGCATATTTTTCAGGGAACTATACCAAAGAGAAACTGGACGTATGGAACAAAAAGCTGGCATCTGTTTATAACAGGGGCTTCTGGGATGGATATTACATGGGCGCAAAACTGGGTGAGTGGACTGAAAAATACGGATCGCTGGCGACCAAGCAAAAGACCTACATCGGGAAGGTGACTAACTACTTTTCGAAGATTGGTGTAGCGGAAATCAAGG
>JABMQA010000817.1 GCA_013203545.1 Bacteroidota bacterium | reverse complement strand
GTTTTTCAAATTATCCATGCTGCCCAGGTTGTTGGAATGGGTGAAAAACCCCTAAAGGCCATCTCTTTGAAGCCCGAATCCAGTATTTCAATCGGTTTCAGGTTGTTGAAGTCGAAACAAATCAATTCGTTTGCCAGTGCTGGAAATTCTGGGGCCATGATGGTTGGGTCCATGTACAGCGTTGGTAGTATCCCGGGAATGATACGGCCTGCAACTGCTGGAATTATTCCACAGGAAAAAGGTGGGAACAGTATAATTCTCGATATCGGAACGAATCCCGATACCAAGCCGGATGTTATGTACCAGTTTGCAATGCTGGGCTCTATGTATGCAAAATATGTGCTGGGAATAAAAAATCCACGCATCGGATTGCTTAACATTGGAGAAGAGGAAGGTAAAGGGAATTTGCTCTGTCAATCGTCGTATCAGATGATGAAAGACTCGAAGGATTTTAATTTTTTCGGGAATATCGAAAGCAGGGATCTGTTTAAATCGAAGGTTGACGTAATCGTGTGCGATGGATTTACAGGAAATATTGTGATCAAGCAGATCGAAGCCATGTATAGTCTGATGCAAAAGCGAAATTTGTTGGATGACTATTTCAGTAGGTTTAATTACGAATGCCTTGGAGGAAGTCCAATACTTGGCGTAAATTCGGCTGTTGTAATTGGCCATGGAATATCCAATCCTATAGCCATAAAAAATATGATCCTTTTTTCAAAGCAGATTTATGAGGCAAAACTTGTTGGAAAAATAAAACGCGCCTTGCACAAATACACAAGTTAATTTACAGAGCAAGCAATTATGACAAAAATTAGGGCAGCAATAACCGGTATTCATGCTTATGTTCCCGATTATATTCTCACCAATGAAGAGCTTGCCGCCATGGTTGATACCACTGATGATTGGATTATCACCCGCACGGGAATCAGGGAGCGGCATATACTCAAAGGTAAGGGAAAGGGAACATCCGATATGGGTGCTGAGGCCGTAAAGGGATTGCTGGAAAAAACAAATACCCATCCTGATGAAATTGATCTGCTAATATGTGCCACTGTAACACCTGATATGCAATTTCCTGCCACGGCAAATATTATTGCCGATAAAGCAGGAATAAAAAATGCATTTCACTTTGATATGAATGCTGCCTGCTCAGGGCAGATTTATGCCCTTACCACTGCTGCCATGTATATTGAGTCGGGGTTGTACAAAAAGGTGCTGTTTGTGGGGGCGGATAAAATGTCCTCAATAGTTGATTATACCGATCGGACTACCTGCGTGATTTTCGGTGATGCAGGCGCAGCTATTTTACTGGAACCCACAACGGAGGATGTGGGAATTATAGATTCGATGCACCACTCTGATGGCATAGGCAGGATTCATCTTCATCAAAAAGCTGGAGGTTCTGTTAAACCGGCATCACATGAAACCGTTGATGACCGTGAGCATTATATTTATCAGGAAGGCCAGGCAGTATTTAAATTTGCTGTTTCAAGAATGGCTGATGTTTCTGTTGAGATGATGAAGAAACACCACATCGAACCGGAGGATCTGGCATGGCTGGTGCCGCACCAGGCAAATTTGCGGATCATCGAGGCCACGGCCCGCAGGATGGGCCTTGATAAAGATCAGGTAATGATTAACATTCAGCGATACGGTAACACCACTTCGGCAACCATTCCGCTTTGTCTTTGGGAGTGGGAAGATAAACTCAGGAAGGGGGATAATATCATCCTTTCAGCGTTTGGTGGTGGGTTCACCTGGGGTGCAATTTACCTCAAATGGGCCTACAACGGAAAGAACCATAAATAAGAAGAATCAGCCGGATATACCAGGGCAATCCAAAACGGGTTGCTTTTTTTGTGTAAGGTTAAATTGATTGATAACCTGACAGAGTCCGACATTAGGAGGGCCTGTCAGAGTTAGGGAGGGAAAAAGTGAGAGATGGATTTGTTGATTATTATGTATGAATATAATTTAGTGTTTATCTCATGATCCGAATCAAAGCATTTGATATTTCAGATACCGGTTTGTACAGGACCGCCCTCGGTATCCGGCGCAAAGTTTTCATTCAGGGTCAACATGTTGATCCTGCCCTGGAAATTGAAAATGAACCCCTTTGTCGGCATTATCTATTGTACCTTAATGATAATCCTGTTGGAACAGCACGGTGGCGAAAAACCGCTAAGGGGATCAAACTGGAGCGTTTTGCAGTCTTGGAAAAATTCCGTAACAATGGGTACGGAACTGTTATGCTTGAAAAGGTTCTGGATGATATCCTTCCCATGGGGTACGATATTTATCTGCATTCCCAACTTCCGGCTGCCGGATACTATGAGCGTAAAGGATTTATCCAAACCGGTGAAGTGTTTTGTGAGGCCGGGATCGATCATTTTTTAATGATCAGGAAAGTCAGATAAGTTAAAAATATTTAAAATCCTTAAATTCTCCAACAAAAGAAACATTACTTCCGGGGCGTGGGATTAAAAAATTATTCTAAATTTGGGTTTCTTTTTAAAAATCAAACAATCAGTTGCAACCAAAGAAACAAAATTCTGTGAGGTTAATTGGCTTGGCTTTGATCTCTTTATTTGTTTTAATAACCCTCCGGATCAGCGGTCAGGATAAAGACTCACTTCTTCTCATCATTAATACAGAAGAAAACGACTCGGTAAGGTTTAATGCTACCATCGAGTTTGCAAATCTGATTGCCGATGATTATCCCGATTCTTCCCTGATTCTTCTACAGGAGGTTGAGTTACAATTGCCCGGAGAAGGGTTTAATGTAAATAAAGTCAGGGTATTATTGGCAAAAGCACGGTTGTTTACGGATGTTGCCCAGTATCCCGAATCGTTAAAAAATTTATATGAAGCCAAGAGATTGCTTGAGTCCTTTGATAACCTTGAGAATGATACACTCGTATTAAGTTACTATTTAAAATTAATGAGTGATATTGGTGTGTTGTTTATTTATACCGAAAAATATGAAGATGCACAAACCTATTTCCAGGCGGGCCTCGATTATTTGAATCAGCTGGGTGCCGATCCTTCGGTTGAGATGTTCAAAAAAGAGCTCTTTAGGTTTAATTTGAACTTTGGTGCGGTGTATGCAAGAGCCCGGGATTTTGATAAAGCTGAACTCTATTTTACCAAGGCAATGCAGTACCTTGACGAGAGCAATTTTCTCACTACGGCTACTTTATTAAATAACCTGTCCATAATTGCCAGGGAAAAAAAGGAATTGGATAAAGCATTCGACCTGGTTACCCAGGCCATGAAAATATGGGACGAAAATAATTATAAGCGCGGACTGGTTCAAAGTTATAACAACCTGGCCAATTGCTATTTTGATAAAAACGATGTTGAAAACGCCCATCGATATTACAAAAAAGCCTTTGAAATAAGCAGGGACAATGGCTTTGGGAACTCTGCCATTATATCCCTTGAGCAATTATCCAGAACCTATGCAAGCAAAGGCGAATATGAAAAAGCTTACGATAGGTACATTCAATTTAAAAGTTGGAGCGATAGCTTATTAAATCTTGAAAAAGTGCGCCTGGTCACCCAGCTTGAATTGCAGGATAAGTTTGAACAACGGATGATTCAAACCAGGTTGCTACAACAGAAAAAGGAAGTGGAGCAGAAAAGACGGGAGTTGATCTATACGCTGATCATCGGATCCGTAATCATGGGATTGATCATCCTGATCCTCCTGTACTCACTGCAACGAAGTAAAACCAAGCGCCTTGGGCTTGCGTCGGAAAAAAACGAACTCGAACGAAAAAGCCTTGAGCTGGAAAAAAACAACCTCGAAGAAGAGCTCGAATTTAAAAACAAGGAGCTGGCCACCAATGTGATGTACATGGTGAGGAAAAACGAGCTGATCACACAGATAGCCGAAAAACTGGTCAAATCAAAACTGGACTTTAAAAA
Source organism: Bacteroidota bacterium (assembly GCA_013203545.1). GTDB lineage: Bacteria > Bacteroidota > Bacteroidia > Bacteroidales > 4484-276 > JABMQA01. The sequence continues at coordinate 773 of JABMQA010000817.1, read as the reverse complement.
GGAAAACCAGAAGCATATCGAAGAAATTATCAGGGATTTACAATCCACCACCGATCAGGATATATGGAAGGAGTTTGAAATCAGGTTCCAGCAGGTGCACAACGAATTCTACGAAAAGTTAAATGAAAGGTTTCCCAACCTTTCGGCAAACGAAAAGAAACTTTCTGCATTCTTGCGGCTCAATATGTCCACCAAGGAGATATCCGCCATTACTTATCAATCCATCAACAGCATCACCGTTGCCAGATCGAGGCTCAGAAAAAAACTGGATCTCGATACCGATGAAAACCTGATTTCCTTCCTTGAGAATTTATAATTGTTTTGTTCAGGTTGCGGGATGCGGGGTGCGTTGATTTGCATTTCGCACATCCAAAGACTAACCTGCAAGTCATCAACTTTATAATTTATGAGGAGGGATGCTATCCCTCCAATGCAGGGTTTCCACTCAACCAGCAAGAAAAATCGGGATGATATGGCCGTATTAATTTCAAAGAATCCAGGGATGGCATCCATAGCCGTCAAGGTAAGTGAGTAAAGTGTTGATTACAATGAGTTTAATAATTTTATTAACTTCCCCGATATTTACATGATTCAGAAGCATATTAAGTTTTCAGACCCAGGTTGGTACTCAAAGAGAAATATTAATGTGGGCGGGATAGATTTCTCCCGTTAAAACTCCGCTTTGCTTCGTTTTTTCGGTCGAAATGACAAGCATTAATAATAGTTAGGGAGTGGAGTTGAGAGAATGCGGGCGTGAAACGCCCGCATTCTCT
>JABMQA010000816.1 GCA_013203545.1 Bacteroidota bacterium | reverse complement strand
TTTAAAGATACGGACACTTTATTGGTTAATTTTAATGAAAATATAATTACCGATACAAAAGACCTTAATGAAAATGTATTGATTGAATTGGATCAAAACGGTAATATTGTAAGCATGACTATTGAACATGCTCGGGAGCAGGCAGAAATTGCCAATTTCTCATTTAATCAGGTTGAGAATATGCAAACCCCTTAATCATCTTCAAAATTTAATCTTTTAATGGATTCCTCATCTTGCAAATAATTGCGGTATTCGATGAAATCGTAGAGCCCGCCGAACGATGATAAAACTTCACCTCTTGAGGTGCCGGGTCTGCCTACGTCAGGGCTACCATCGCTATGGGGCAATGAATAACCCCAGCCAACCCGGATTTGCAATCCAGGCCTTTCATCTCTAAAACGTGCATTCCAAAACTTCCCCTTCTTCTATTATCTTTTCCAAATGGCTTTTCCCATTGGCGGAGATTTCCACCCTGTTCAACTCCCCCTCTCTCTTCACATCAATATTAAAATCCTCCCCAAAGGCCCGGATATTGTTTATGCTGTACCCATCCCAACCATCGGGCAATCCCGGTGATAATTCAAAGCTATTGAATCCGGTGGGATTGATCCCAAGAAGTCCTTCGGTAAAAATGCGGCAGTACAATGCGCTTTCGGCTGAGAGATGTGCCATATTGCCCTCGGGCCAGGCTTCCACCACATAGGGCACATGAAACCCCAATAACCTTGTTTGCGAATAGGCATGCAGCTTTTCAAGTGCACGGTCGGTGGCCCCTGCTTTAAAAGCCCCTCTGAAAGCGTACAGCGTACCCCGGTCCCAGAATAAATCGGGTTCCTCCAGGTTTGGATTGTATTCCACACGTACGCCATTGTTGGTCCATAGTTTTGAAAAGAGCGCTTCCAGTGTTCCCTCCGTGCGATCATCAATTCCCATTACCAGGGGCAGGCAGATCCAGTGACGGAGAAATTCGTGACCATCGAAATACCTGTAGGTTTCGAGGCCTTCAATATTTGCACCGAAATATTCCTCAATGGCTATGTGAAGCACTTCGGCCTGTTTGTGATATTGTTTTATCTGCTTTCGCGAAATTTTAAGTTCAGCACCAAGATCGATTGCCAGCAACAAGGCACCGTAGTAAAGCGAGGAAGTGGATAGATTTGCATCACCGGTTGGTATCCTGCCTTCCATCTCATCCGAATCGGAATTGATAACACCCTGCTCATTTTTATGCCTGTCGCAGTAATCAAGACTCCATTCGATCAAAGGCCAGAGTTCTTTTCCGATTTCCGAATCACCAGAGACCAGCGCAAAATGTGCTGCCCCAAAAGCAATCATGGCAGCGTCACCCCTATCACCGCCACAACAGGTCAAATCACCATTCATTTCGAAGGAGGACCAAAAGTTACCATCTCCTTCAGGAATATTGTCATTGAAAACCCGGTAGGCATTCAGGGCCGCGATATTTCCGGTTTCATATCCAAGATAAGGGAAAAACGGACCTGAATACTCAGCCTGGTCGTTGGCCCACACACCAGTGTAATACCTTCCCCCTCCGGGAGAATGTACCAGTCCCATCGGGGTTTTGAAAATACTTTCGGCAGTCCTGATCTTCGAAAAATAAAAAAGCGTATTCAGAACAGGATCAGGCGTTTTTAGTACCAATTGATTTTGAATGGTGTCGAGAAAGGCCTGGCGTGCAGCAACAACCTCTGATACCGAAGTTCTGATCTCCGGCTCATCATTCAGGTAAGCTGAGAAATAAATCCCGAATTCGTATTTTTTACCGGCAGGCAGTATGACCTGATCTTCTGCATCTGAGGTGACAATACATTTGTACTTTCCATAAATACCGGTTTGTATCTGTTCGAAAGTTGTGTTTCCAATCCGGAGGTGCCTTGTTGAATCCGTATTGTTGATGATTTCCCATTTCTCAACAAAAAGCCGCTCCGTCATCGATGGCAATATTATACGATGAACTGCTATCCCCTGTTGAGGGGCATGATAAAAATGCAACATTCCGTCAATTTTTACCGAATCTACCGGGCCGGGCCTGTATGCTGTGTTACCGGTTGAAATGGTTGGCAACATATCGTCGGTATAATCATGCTTCAGGTATGCACGGTATTTTTTCCATTTTGATTCGTTTGATCCGATAAAAACACGCAGTTGGGGAAAGATGATATGTCTCCTCAGATGTAGGTTTCTCTCTTCATCAATATCGTAATGGATAATTCCCGCCACCTGCTGTCCGCTCATTTCGATATTATCCTGATGTGGTAACCGTAGTTCATCGGTCAGGTCCCATGTTATGGAATGATCATCGGAGATTTCCCAGAAGATTTCGTCCTGAAAATTGGCTTTGGAATCCTGTGCGGAGAGATGGAAAATCAGAAGCGGGATAAAGAAGATTGTAAGTAAAAATTTTTTCATGGTGAACCTGGTATTATTTTACAATGCAATAATAAAGAATTTGGGATATTTCAGGGATGAAAATTTAATGGCGGCTAATCTATTTGGGCATTTTTGTAAAGGAAAGGACAATATTAAATTTGGGATAAAGTGGATCGGATGACAAATTCAATCCAGTCATGATTTTACTTCAGCAATCGATATGAGGAGCAATAAGGATCATTCAAAACCAAGCCTTCAATTTTATCAAAGTCTTTCGTGTTTCTGGTAAAAAGGATGAGATTATTCACAAGTGCTGTAGCAGCTATGATGGCATCAGGAAGTTTTGTTTTAAATTGTTTCCTAAGCCCGATCGTAGTATCCACTATTGCATCATCTAAATTTAGTACGTTGGCAGCAGTTATAAATTGGTTAAATTTAAGTTCTTCATCTTCAGTGAGACCGGAAAAACCCAAAATCTCAATTTTATTAATTACGGAAATGCTAAACTGACCATCAATAATACC
>JABMQA010000815.1 GCA_013203545.1 Bacteroidota bacterium | reverse complement strand
GAGAACGTCTGTTAATAGGTGTCATGAATACATACGTACAAATTGGAACCACAATTGTAATTTTTGCGCTTATCAGCTACAGCATTGCTATTTTCACCGAGCAACGCAAAAAACAAATCCTCAAAACGGTATTAATATTCATTACATTTGGTGTGCTACTGGACATCACCGCCACAACATTTATGATCATCGGGTCGTCAAAAGGGCCGCTAACGCTGCACGGCATCCTTGGGTATTCATCTTTGGCAGGCATGACAACAGATGCCATTTTGATCTGGCGTCAAAAAATAAAAAATGGGATCGGGGTTTCCGTCCCTAAAGGATTGCATCTTTATTCACGATACGCATACATCTGGTGGGTACTGGCATTTATAACAGGTGGGTTGCTGGTGGCATTTAGATAAAGGTTTGCGTAATGAAAGAAATTGAATTTATCATTTATGTAGCTGACCAAAGCAAAAGCACAGCGTTTTACGAACAACTTTTCCAGGTTCAAGCCAGTCTGAATGTTCCCGGAATGACTGAATTTACATTAACGGATTTTGTAAAATTAGGTTTAATGCCTGAAAATGGAATTGCCAAAATACTAACCGGCAAAATGCCACACCCAAAACAGGGACGGGGAATCCCAAGATGCGAATTATACCTGAAGGTGGAAAATGCAAATGAATACATAAAAAGGGGCATTCAATCAGGAGGGAAAGAAATTAGCGAATTAAAAGACCGGGATTGGGGCGATAGGGTTGGATATATTTCTGATCCTGACGGACATGTACTTGCGTTTGCAGAATCAAGGCTGACCTTTCTTCCTTGATTTACGAATACAGCGTTGTTCAAACTTCATTTTTATTGGTCTGTGTAAAATAGATGAATTTTATGTATGTTTGTGTGAAATATGATTTTTGAGGATTCTGTCAAATCACACCTTGAATCTATGAAAAAACCAATCTTTTACTTTCTTCTTATCCTCCTGTTCCCTGTCATTTCTTGCGACAATCCATCTTCTTCCGGAGATACAATTACAAAGGGATATGTATGGGAAACAAGTGAGGAAGGCGATAGTGTATTAATGCATTACGACGATAAAGGGAAATTGACTGCCTTTTCCACATATAAAAACGGACTTAAAAATGGCATTGCAAAAAAGTTTTATGACAATAACAATACAGAGTTTGTAATTCCATACTTAAATGGTATTAAAAATGGAAAGGTGTTGTGGTTTTATGAAAACGGAAAGCTTTACAGGGAAACCCATTATCTTGCAGGGCAAAAACATGGCGCACAAAAACTGTTTTATGATGACGGAAACCTGATGGCTGAAATTCCATATAGTTACGATAAAATTCAACCAGGCCTTAAAGAATACACAAAGAGCGGGAAGCTGAAAAAAATCTATCCCGATCTCAACATTGAACCCGTCAATAACCTTGCTTTCGAGGATAAATATATTCTAAGGTGCCGGTTGTCGAATAATTCCAAAAAGGCAAAGTATTTCAGGCGATTGAAAATTGATTCGGAATTTACTGAATTTTGGGCCCCGCTTGAAAACAAAAAGGGATACGCCGATATTGATTTTTTTATTAGAAAAGGGGGGTATGTAATGGGCAAGGAATTAATACGGGTTGAGTACAAGACTGTACTGGGAAATACCTACGTGATCGAAAAAGAGTACAATGTGGCAGTGGATAATTGATTCATCTTATTGGATGCTTTGCAGCTTATGCTTCAGTTCAAAGCTGTTAGGAACATATTCCAGTCCTTTGTTGAGGTATTTTTTTGCCCTCCTGTAATCACCTTTTCTGAAGTAATAGGATGCTGCCCTGGAGTATGCCTCCTGTATGGCCTCATTCATCATATAAGAATTAGCTTCTATTGGATGGGGAGGTGAAATATCCTCAAAACGCTGCAGGCACTCAAATGCTTTGGTATGATCGTTTAATGAAAAATTATCAACACTGATAGCAAGAAGGATTGTACATCGTAACTCGCTGAAATTCTTATTATCCATCAGGTCAGGATATTTTTCGATGTGGTAGTTCAGCTTTGACAACGCACTTTCATGATCGCTATTACCAATAATCGAGTTCATTATACCACCAATAAAAAGGTTGCCGGCATCAACATGTTTAGGTTTGATCCTGTAAGCTTTCTCAAGATAGGGCAACGATTGATCATATTTTGTGTCGTTAAATAATATCCTGCCCCGTTCATAATTATAGGCAAATGAAATATCGTCCTTCAAGATGCTATCTGCAATATGGCTCACAATCCGTTCATAATACCGGTCATACATGTTAATATTATACTCAGCTATAAACAGTTTTTGCGTAACATCGATAAAAAGATCATTAAAATAAGTTATCGTTTCGTATTTTTTTAAGAAATTATCATGGATATCTTTATAAATTTCTTTAATCTTTTTCTTTTCCTTCGATTTTAGAAATTTAGGATTACCATATTTCTTGACCTGGCTATCAATTTGGTTTTTTATGGTGTTTAACCCGACGGCACTACAAGCATTGCTTCCGGATATCAACAGGCCGGTATAGTTAATTTCCTCACCCTTTACATAGCTTGCAAATACTTGTTGCTCGAGGTCATCTCTAAAGTTCAAATCATCAAAATATACAAGGGAGTCCAAATCTTGAGCATAAACCACATTAAAGATAAATACTGTGTAAAGGGAAACAAGAAAATATCGAAAGGACATGGTTTTTAATTTTATTTTTTTGGAATGAACGAAACAAATGTACGTGTAAAGAAAGACAGTACAAAATATTATTTATTTAAAACCATCATAAAATCCGACGCGATTTCAGGCTAACCCGGATTTGCAAATCCGATTGTTCCAGAAACTACAATGCAAGAAGTTTTTTCCAATCAATTTTCTTCATCAAACTTATGATAACTAACGCTTAGCTTGTATTTGATACGGGTGGTTTGATGTTGTGTTTGACGTAAAAGTCAAATGGAAATGTGCACGAATAAGACAAGCCACCCACTTATGCGGGCGGCTTGCCATGGTGTAATCCTCTATAATTGGTCAATTGAAACCGTAGTGCTATATTCAAGATAGGTGAGCTTGAAAATCCTTTAAAATTGTTACTCAATCTCAAATTTCATTACTGTGTATCTTTACATTTAATACTAAAGCAACCCACTTTAATTTCTCAATATTTTGTGATGTTCTATTACTCCGCCCTGGTTAAT